>JBEBKE010000059.1:0-13395 GCA_040079555.1 Sphingorhabdus sp.
ATTCAAAGGCTGACCTACCGGCATCCCCTTTTCAAAGCGGACAAAGATAACATCATAGCCATGCACAGGTGCGCGGTTCCATGATCCATGGCGCGCAATAAACGCGCCGCTGGCAAAGGCTCCGCCAAGCTTTGCATTATCGGCAAAGGCAAGACCCAAAGGCGCGCCATGCGGCCCAAGCGCATAATCGGGGCGGCGTTCATATTGGCGCTTTTCAGGCTTTAACGGTTTCACGCGATAGTCGGTGTAGCGCCAATAGTGATGCGGCCAGCCATAGTCGGCGGCAAAGGATGCGCGGGTCAGATAGTCGGGGACAAGGTCAGATCCCAGCATGTCGCGCTCGTTGACCACCGTCCAAAGCTCTCCATCGGGGGCCCATGCAAGGCCGACGGGATTGCGCAGTCCGCTGGTGTGGTTTTTGCCTTTGCCGGTTGCGATATCAAACTCGATAATCTGCGCCCGACCGACTTCTTTTTCTAGCCCACCTTCGGCGATGTTGCTGTTTGAACCGACCGCGATGTAGAGCTTTTTGCCGTCACCGCTGGCGATGATATTGCGCGTCCAGTGCATGTTTGGAGCAACAGCATTCAGCGCAAAAACCTTTTCGCCCTTAGCCGTAATTTTTGTGTCACCGGCTTTGTACGGGAACGCCAAAACGGCATCAGTATTGGCGACGTATAAAGTGTCGTCGGCCAAGGCCACGCCAAAGGGCGAATTCAATCCTTCGATAAACGCGGTTTTGACCTCGGCCTTGCCATCACCATCGGCATCGCGCAACAGAGTGATCCGATTAGCCGATGGTACGCCAGCGCCCGCTTTGGTCATCAACCATTTGGCGACGCGGCCCTCAATGCCCTTTGGTTCGCTCTTTGGCGAATTGGTCTCCGCAACCAGAACGTCGCCATTAGGCAAAGTAAACATATTGCGCGGGTGATCCAACCCTTCGGCAAATCGTTCAACGACAAGGCCGTCAGCAACCTTTGGTGATTCGCCCGCTTTCCAGCGATCAACCTCTGCGACTTTGATGGTCGGAATCCATTGTTCGCGCGGTTCGCCAATTTCAGGCGTCCGACCGGTCAGCTTTTCAATCGGCACCTGTGCGACATCGGGCCGCGAGGCGTAGTAACCGAAACCGATTACGCCGATGACCAACAGGATCGAAATATTACGGATGTGCCGCCACATAAATTTGCTCCTTAACCTTTACGCCGGTCACGCAACCAGATTGCGATCGCGATGATGCCGCCTGTCGCCATTCCGCTGACCATACCAATTGAGGGTTGGTCGTAAATAATACCGATTATGGATCCGATGATCAGTCCGGCGAATATGAAAAATCCCCCGGCCATACCGTCGCTTGGGTGCCGTGGGGGAATGGGTTTTCCGGTTTCGTTCATAGCTTGCTCTTTCCACGCAAAATCATCGTCAAGCAAGCGGATATAGAGCGGAATATTTATCCCTAATATACAGGTAACCAAGTGCCGTCAGGCTTCGTCCATCAGGCTTTGCTATTCCATAGTAAGCAGGCGGACCATACACCCGGGCTCCGCTTGCGCCCTATTTGGTCCAGTAAAAGGCGTTTCATGCAGCTTTCCCTTTATGTCGAACCACGCGATGTTTCTGAAGCACAAAAGCTGATCGCCCATTTCGGCCGAGAAGCTGGCATCGAAGCGTCTGACCGCGCAGAGGCGAGCCGCAACCTTGGCAATCATCTGCAATATTGTCGCTGGCGGCAAATCGAGCGACTTGTGATCATGCTCTCGCTGGAAAGCAGCATCGGGACGATACACTGACGCCAGCTGCAGCGGGCGTGATGGCCATGGCGGCTAGCGTCCAAGAGTTAGTTTCATGCGTCGGTGGCCCGAAATTGAATTTGGCTGGTAAATCTCGCATCGGGTGCAACTATCGGCATCGGCGGGCTTTGCCCTGGCAGGTTTAGGGCGTTGATGATGTGCGGAACCGGTTCGAAACAGAAATAATTTTCTGAGCGCGGAATGTAGATCACCGCGGCCGACATATCCGAATGGATGTTCAATTGCAGCGGCCGGCCCTGCCAGCGGATGGTCGCTTTGCCATCCCAACCAGCATAGCAATTGTCCAGCGCGCAATCCGCTACCGACTGCCCGTGCCTAAAATCGAAAAAGCCGCTGGGGGTTTCATATGCCGCTGGAAGCGCATCTTTCCCCGTCTGCCAAATCGTTTGCGCGCCGAACGTAAGCGTTGCCGCCTCAGTATCAAAATAGGGATGATGGCCAAAGCCCAAGGGCACCATCTGGTCCGAAAGGTTATGCGCAATCATTTCTATCGTGAGGGCGTACTCGCTCAGGTAAATGCGCTGTATTGCATCGAAATGCCAAGGCCAGTGGCGGTCGGTTTTATGGCTGTGGACCAACGTCACTTCATCGGCATTGTGCGACTCAACATGCCAAGACGCCGTCCAACCCGTTCCATGGATCGCATGCGGTTCTGTCGGGAAATTCGGCTCCAGATGAACGGTCGTCCCATTCCAGTCGAAACGGCCATGGTCGATCCGGTTCGAATATGGCACCAACGGAAAACTTGCCACGCCAAGCGGAAATGTTTCTTTCGCGGCGTGTGGTTGCGCCGCACGCAGCATATTCTGCCCGTTTATTGTCCAGCGCGCGATGCTGCCACCCTTGTGCGGCCAAATTTCACATTCCGCCGACCCTGTAGTCAGCAGGATGGGCGACGATCCGGCATTGCTGGCCGCTGCGATGTTCAATGGGCTCTCACTCTGCGGCTACGCTCTCGTCCCCTTTTTCCGACTGTTGGCGCGACCACATCTCGGCATAAAGGCCGCGTTGTTCCAGCAGCGCGGAATGCGTGCCCCGTTCAGCCACCCGTCCTGCGTCAAGCACGACAATCTCATCTGCATCGACAATCGTCGATAGCCGGTGCGCGATGACAATCGTTGTGCGTTTTTTGGCGACTTCGTCCAACGTGGCGACAATCTCCGCCTCGGTGCGGCTGTCAAGTGCACTGGTCGCTTCGTCGAGGATCAGGATCGGCGGATTTTTCAGCAACGTTCGCGCAATCGCCACACGCTGTTTCTCGCCGCCTGAAAGTTTCAGCCCACGCTCGCCAACCGGGGTTTCATATTGCTGCGTTTGCGATGCGATAAAGCTGTGGATTTGCGCTCCGCGTGCCGCCCTTTCAATTTCTTCTTGCGATGCGCCTTCGCGGCCATAACCGATATTATACCCGATGCTGTCGTTGAACAATACTGTGTCCTGCGGAACGATACCGATAGCCGCGCGCAAAGAGCTTTGCGTGACATCGCGGACATCCTGTCCATCGATCAGTATGCGTCCGCCAGTGACATCATAAAACCGATAGATCAGCCGCGCGATGGTCGATTTGCCTGCGCCTGATGGACCGACGACTGCAAGCGTTTTACCTTGCGGAATGGCAAAGCTGACACCATTTAGAATTTGCCGGTCAGGATCGTAGCCAAATGTGACGTCTTCAAATGCGAGCGCGCCGCCCGTGACGGTCAACGACAACGCACCGGCCTTATCGATAATTTCTGGCTGCGCATCGATCAGGTCAAACATCGCCGCCATATCGGTGATCCCTTGGCGGATCGTACGATAGACCATACCGAGCATGTCGAGTGGGCGGAACAGCTGCATCAGCATCGAGTTGATGATCGCGACGTCCCCGGTGGTAAACTGCCCCTTTGACCAGCCCCAAACGACAAAGCCCATCGCGCCAGCGAGCATGATGTTGGTGATCAACGATTGCCCGATATTCAGAACAGCCAGCGAGTTTTCGGATTTAACCGCCGCATCTGCCCATTGGCTGACAACGGCATTATAGCGCGCCGATTCCCGTTTTTCTGCGTTGAAATATTTGACCGTTTCGTAATTGAGCAGACTATCGACCGACTTAGAGACGGTTTGCGTATCCAGCTCGTTCATCTCCTCGCGCAGCTTGTTGCGCCAATTGGTGACGATGGCGGTGAAGGCGATATACGCGACCACCATCACCCATGTCGCGGCGACCAGCCCCCATCCGAATGCGAATTGAAAATAGGCGGAATAAATCAGCAGGTCGAACACTGTCGGCGCAATGTTGAACAGCATAAAATACAACATGACATCGATGCTTTTGGTCCCGCGCTCGATGATTTTTGTCACCGCGCCGGTGCGCCGGTTCATGTGGAACCGCATCGACAAATTGTGGAGATGGCCGAACACATTTTCGGCCAGACGCCGCGTCGCATCTTGCCCGACGCGTTCAAATACGACATTGCGGACATTATCGAACAATACGCCGCCAAAGCGCGCGCTGGCGTACATCGCGACCATTGCGATAGCGAGATTGACGGCAGCTTCGTTGCCCGGTGTCATCTGGTCGATCACGCGGCCCAGCAATAGGCTCATGCCAAAAATGACCAGCTTTGATAGCACCACCAGCGTCAGCGCGATGATGATGCGTACGCGAAGCGCGACATTATCCTTAGGCCACAAATACGGCAGGAACCGCTTTATGACGGCAAAGTCAGGCTTGGTTTTGGAGGATGGGTCTAATGGCGGCACAGACGCGCTATAGTCGCACCGCCTTGGGACTCAAGGCTAATGCGCTCCTTTAGAACGTCCCGCTGACAGTCATCCGGTAAATCAGACCATAGCGGTTGACACCATCATGCGTAAAGTCAACGTCGCCATCGCGGCGATCTGTATAGAATACTTCCCGGTAACGTTCGGTTTGGCCGGCCAGATTGAAAATCTGTCCGCGCACTTTCAATCCCAGCACGTTCTTGTGTTCGACGAACGCCCCCACCATCGGGCCAGTGGTGAAATTGCGTACGAAATAGTCGAGTCTGTAGAAACCGTAATTGCCGCTATCCTCTGCAAATACGCCCCATGCCAAAGGCGTTGCGGGAATGTCGTGGCGGAAATCGATGTTCCAATATGTGCGCCCTCGGTCGCTGATCGGTCGTTTGATACCCAGTGAATCGCGTAACGATACATATTGATAGGCGCCCGTCAGATCGAGCTTGGCACCTTTGAAGCCGATGGTATCAAGCAGCAGGCTGGCGTTGATTTCGGCGCGCAAACGTTTTGCGCTGGGCAGATTGCCAATCGATTCCTCGGTCGGGCTGATCGCTATCTGGTCAACGATATCGCTGATTTTCTCGGCATCGAGCTTTAGCTTGATGGACCCGCTGGGACCGAGCGAACGGTTTGCCTCCAGATTGAGCAGCCAGCTTTGCGGCGGCACCAGTTGGGCGTTTCCTGCGTTGCTGTTGTTATTCTGCAAATCGCGTGACGCCAGGAAATCGAAGAAATTCAGCTGCCCGACTTTCCGTTCCGCCTTCAACGTGGCGGACAGCCGCGGGCTGGCCTTCCATGACAAAGTCGCTGAGCCTTTGGGACGAATAAAGGTTCGCGTCACATCGGCGCTGCCGCTTTGGCTCAGCTGGCTATATTCGCCGCCGATGGCGCTTTGAAATGACAGTGCCGACGTTAACGGGCGACCATAGGACAGGATTAACTGCCCGCGCTTTTCCTCCACACGTGCCGTTGATCCGTCGACAGTAAACGGCTGAAACACGCCATTGGCGTCAAGCGAGGCATAGTCCGCTTTTGCATCCAGAAAATTATATGCGCCTTCGGCCGAAATCTGCCAATCGGCTTTCCCCGCTTTCCAACGATATTCTGCCCGCGCGACGCTTTCGCCTTCGTCGATCACACGGTCAACGGTGAACGCTTCGTCAGGCTGCGCGGTGGTAAACTCCCGGCGGAACAGGCCGTATGGCGCGCTGTGTTCAAAGCGGTTGTAACCGATGAGTTTTAGCCGTCCGCTGCCAATAGCAAATTCATAATCCGCGCCAAGTTCCATATTCCATTCATCCTCGCCGTTACGGCTAAGCTCGAAACTATCGGGCTGGCCGGGCGTGAGGACATCGAATTCACGAAAGTCGCGGCTTCGGTAAAGTGTCACGGCGGCATTCGCGTTAAAAATCGAACCGGCTTCGCTTTTGCGTGCATAGGTTCCGGTCAACTTCGGCCCGTCGCCCTCGGACACTCCAAAAGTCTCGCGGACGAAAAGCAGATCACCGTTGGCGTCGCGAACCACCTCTTCGCCCCAGCCGCCACCGCGCCATGTATTGTTTGTGTTATTCAGGCCCAAGGTGAAGTCGCCTTTGCCCAGCTTGCCCGATATGTTGACCTCGGCATTGGACCAGTGAAAAGGTATGCGGCTTCGCATTTGCGGCTTCCAGACGAAATTACCCTTTAGCGTCTCGCCGAGGGTAATAACGTTCAACACCTGTCCGGGAATGCCGGAGATGTTGAATGTGGCTGCATCGGCGATTTCAAACTGTACCACCGAGGATACCGGGATACGCGAGAGTGCGGTCCGTGCATCATTACTTTTGCCGGTGACGCGTTGACCGTTGATCAACACGTTCTGGCTCGCCTCACCAAGGCCGCGGTCGCCGCTGACCTCTGTGATAGAAAATCCGGGAATTTGGCTCACCATGTCGAGCGCCGTTTGCGGGGCGAAGCGGGCGAACTGAGTCGCCTCATAAATTTGACGGCCATTTTCGGCACGCGGTTGCAAGTCGCTCGTGTTAGAAACTGCTGGGTTATCCTGCGCCAATGCGGGGGTCGCAGCAGCGGCTAAAGCCGCAGCGCATCCTGATAAAGTAAGAAGCTTAGCGATTTTTGCCATTGCTTGATGAGACACTTTGATCCTCCCGAAATACGTGAGGTTTCGCTACGACTACAACTGTCACCTTCACAGCCGGTTTCGACAAAAGACGCTGTCGATTGGATTAATGACGCGGGGTGCTAAAATTTTCCAGACAGGAGCAGCCATGCTGCAAGGGCGTTAAAGGCCGAGTAAAGAAAATAGGCGATGACGATCCAGATCGATCCGCCAAATGCCATCAGCATCGCGCCCGCAAGGATTACGAACTCCACGGCATAGCCGCCATTGCGACCAAAATATTTGCCAAAATACAGCTTAGTGTCTTCAACAAAGGGATGCCCTGATTCCACCACAGCCTTGTGCATCGCAAAATTGCCGATGCCCAAAAAGAAGCAGACGATCAGGAGCATCTCTATGGTGTAGCTTTTGCGGCCGGGCCGGGGATTCGCTTTGGCCGAAGGCTGTTGCCCGCACGATCACCGCGCAGCGAGCTGAACCATGTCAGCGGGTTCCAGCCAGTCGTCCCGTCGACCGAGAAGGTGATGATTTCGGCGCGCCCGCCGATACGATCCCATGGCACAGGGCCGTCAAGACCATCGCGTTCTGCGGGAACACGGCTGTCCGAACTGTTGTCGCGGTTGTCACCTAGCAGATAGACATGGTCCGCCGGGATTTTGACGGGCGCGACATTGTCGACTTCGCTGCGCCGTGCATCGATAACATCATAGCTGACGCCGTTGGGCAGAGTTTCGCGAACGAGCTGCAAATAGCAGTGCAGCTTTCCATCACGGTCTGGCGCTAACGCACCGGGAAAATCCATTTCGGAACAGGTGTTGTTTGGATCAACTGGCAGGTCAAGCGCAGGCTGCGCTTCCTGTTTCACCGGCTTTCCATTCAACCACACCTGTCCATCGCGCATTTCAAACACATCGCCGGGCAGGCCGATCACACGTTTGATGTAATCCTGCGATTTGCCCTTTGGAGTCAGGATGACGATGTCACCCCGCGCTGGCATCGTGCCCCAGATGCGTCCCTTACGTTCGGGCAACATATAAGCGTAGGATTGGACATCTTCGCGCAGCACCAGTCCTTTGAAGATCGCGACGGGATCGGGAATGGTCGGTGACACGTGGCTCCAGCCATAGGCGTATTTCGACACAAATAGCCGGTCGCCCACCAGCAATGTCGGCATCATCGAAATCGACGGGATATAAAATGGCTTTGCGATAAAGCTGTGAAAGCCGAGCACTGCGAGCAGCAGCCAGAACAGGCCTTTAATCTCTGCCCATAGGCTCGCGCCCCAGCTGCGCTGTTCGGCCGCGGGGGTATCAGTTGTTGTCGATGCAGCCTGTGCTTCGGCTTGGATGTTCGCGTCGTTGGTCAAAATCGTCATGCTTTCGCTACAGGGAGTGCTTCGATAATCACAAAGGCCTGCGCCCATGGGTGATCGTCGGTGAGTGTCAGGTGAATGTGCGCCTCATAGCCATTTGGCACCATCGCGTCGAGCCGTGCTTTTGCGCCTCCGGTTAAGGCGAGGGTAGGTGCCCCAGAAGGGGCGTTGACCACACCGATGTCTTTCATGAACACGCCGCGTTTGAAGCCCGTCCCGACGGCTTTGCTAAACGCCTCTTTGGCGGCAAAGCGTTTGGCATAGGTCCCAGCGGCGGTGAATGGCCTTTTGGCGGCTTTAGCGTTTTCGACATCGGTAAAGACACGCGCCTTGAACCGATCGCCAAATCGGTCGAGCGAGTTTTGAATTCGTTCTATATTACACAGATCAGAGCCAAGGCCGATTATCACAAAACATATCCGTAAAAGCTATACGCAATAGCTACAGAGGACAGCAGTAGCCCTGCAAACGCCCAGACATAATAACCCCGTCGCCATAATGTAATAATAATTGTCGACAGCACACCCGTCATCACAAGCGGCGCGGCCATAAGCATCAATTCATATGCTCCGATGCCGCCGCCTGCTGGCTCGCCTGCAAACATCATCCCCATAAACGCCCATAAGAATGAGCACGTCACCAGAAGAGCGGACCACAAAATGATGACAAGCAGCAAGATTTTGTGGAGCGGTTTGCGAATCACCGCGCTGCATCCATCAACGTCCGCATTTTACGAACGCTTTCCTCCAGCCCGATAAAGATCGCTTCGCCGACCAGATAATGGCCGATGTTCAACTCGGCGATCTGCGGAATCGCGGCGATAGGCTGCACATTTTCAAAAGTCAGGCCGTGGCCTGCATGCGGCTCGATGCCGTTTTTGCCGGCCAGCGCCGCCGCATCGGACAGGCGTTTCAACTCCGCCTCAACACCTGCCATATCATCATCTTGAAAAAGATGAGCGTAACGGCCGGTGTGAAATTCGATCACCGGCGCGCGCAGGTGCATTGATGCCTCGATCTGCCGCGCATCGGGTTCGATGAACAAGCTGACACGGATTCCAGCATCGAGAAGCTTGCCGATGATCGGCGCCAAATGGTTATGCTGCCCCGCCGCATCCAGCCCGCCCTCTGTCGTGCGCTCCTCGCGCCGTTCTGGCACGATGCACGCAGCATGCGGTTTATGGCGTAGTGCAATGGCGAGCATTTCCTCGGTAGCGGCCATTTCCAAATTCACCGGCAATTGCGCCTCGGCCATGATCGTATCAAGGTCGCTATCGCGGATATGCCGACGGTCTTCGCGCAGATGCACGGTAATGCCATCGCCGCCAGCAGCCTCAACGACGCGCACGGCCCGCATCGGATCCGGATGACCACCACCGCGCGCATTGCGGATGGTGGCGACATGGTCGATGTTCACGCCGAGGCGCAGTGGGGTGAGCATGATTATGCCTTCCGGCTTCCGGGCTTGACTGCAGGCGCTGCCGCCAATTCCGCTGGAACCTCATCAGGCGCATAGGTCGGGAAATTTAGCTCGATCAACGGGAAGAACGGCACGCCAAGCTCTGCGTCGCCGCCGGAGCGGTCGACGACCGATGCCGCTGCGATGACTTCGCCGCCTTCTGCGGCTATGGCTTTAATGGCTTCTCGCGATGACAGGCCGGTGGTGACGACATCCTCGACCAACAAGATCTTCGTGCCTGCTTCGATTTCAAATCCGCGTCGCAATCCAAACACGCCATCGGGCCGTTCGACGAACATTGCGTCGACGCCCAAGGTGCGGCCCATTTCGTGGCCGATGATCAGGCCGCCCATCGCGGGCGAAATGACCGCACCGATTTGTGCTTTAATCTCACGCGGGATTTTTTGCGCGATTGCCATGGCAATACGCCCAGCGCGTTCCGGATTCATCAGTACGCGCGCGCATTGTAGGTAAAATCCGCTGTGCCGCCCGGAGGAGAGCAGGAAATGTCCCTCTAACAGCGCATTTGCTGCGCGAAACTCGGCAAGAATATCGTCTTCAGTCATGAAAGCAGGGGTGTCCAGATGCAGCGCGCAAGTGATGTTGCGTGCTTTGCAACACAGATAGGTGGAAATTGCGCACAAATAAATCCATAAAATCTGTTGCGCGGTGCTTGAGGCTTATGCCAAGCGAGCCTATAGGACGCGCGAAATGCTGTATTTCCAGCATTTGTTTTGGCATCTATAACGGTGTCGCTAAAGCAAAATTACGGGGCTAACGTAATGAAAGTTTTGAATAAGTTTTTTGTTATCGCTGGATTGCTGGCATTGCCTGTCGCGGCACATGCGCAAGCAGCGAGTCCCGCAGCAGCGGCACCTGTCGCAGCGGCTGCGGATGTGGCGGCTAAACCTGCCGCTACGGCACCCGCCGATGCGGCTGCAAAGCCTGCAGCGTCGATGGACGGTTCGCTTCCGGGTTATACCCCGATGAAGCCCATAGAAGGCGTTGGGATGCCGACCGCAGAGGGTATGGATTTCCAAGACCAGTATAGCGACCTTGGTGCGCGTGCGAAATGGATCAACAACGCGATCCTGCTGCCAATTATCGTTGCGATATCATTGTTTGTTTTGCTTTTATTGTTCTGGGTTATCGCCCGCTTCAATCGCCGCGCCAATCCGGTTCCATCAAAAACGACTCATAACACTTTCATCGAAGTCGTGTGGACGTTAGTCCCCGTGCTGATCCTGTTGGGTATCGCCTATCCATCGCTCGATTTGTTGGCCCGCCAGTTTAAGCCTGCGCCGAAAGAAGCGGTAACGGTCAAAGTCACGGGCTATCAATGGTATTGGGGTTACACCTATCCCGACCATGGCGGCTTTGAAGTCGTATCGAACATGCTGCAGGACAAGTTGGCCGTAAAGCCCGGTGAGCGTTTTCGCACCGAAAACGACGGCCCTGCACAGCTAGCGGTTGATAACCGCATGGTCGTTCCTGCTGGTGTTCCGATCCGGCTCCAGACGACAGCCGCCGACGTGATCCACTCGTTCGCGGTGCCGTCATTATGGTTTAAGCTTGATGCCGTTCCCGGACGGTTGAATGAAAAGCAGCTGATCATCAAAAAACCCGGCGTCTATTTCGGCCAATGTTCCGAACTTTGCGGTGCAAGGCATGGTTATATGCCCATTGCTGTTGAAGCACTGCCGCCAGAAAAGTTTGCGGCATGGGTCGCGGCAAAGGGCGGTAAAATGCCTGGCGCCGAAGCTGTAACGGCACCCGCTGCACCTGCAACGAATGATAAGGCCGCTGCCACCGCAGCCGCGCCAACGAAGTAAAAGGCAAGAATGCAATGACTACCATAGCTGCAACCGCTGAAGACTTTCACGCACATGATGCGGATCATAAGCCCGCGTTTTTCGCGCGTTGGTTTATGTCGACCAACCATAAAGATATCGGCACGCTGTATCTGATTTTCGCAATTACCGCGGGGATCATTGGCGGCGGAATTTCTGGGCTGATGCGGTTGGAGCTAGCCTATCCCGGTATTCAATATCTGCAAGGCTGGGCCTCGTTCATGGCAGGCAAAGAAGCCACGATGGATGAAGCCTATCATATGTGGAACGTGCTGATTACCGCGCACGGCCTGATCATGGTGTTCTTCATGGTCATGCCTGCGATTATCGGCGGCTTTGGTAACTGGTTCGTACCGATCATGATTGGTGCGCCCGATATGGCGTTCCCGCGCATGAACAACATTTCGTTTTGGTTGACGGTTGTCGCGTTCATCATGTTGCTCGGCTCCAGCTTTGTGCCCGGTGGTACTGGTCTGGGCGCTGGTACGGGTTGGACAGTGTACGCGCCGCTTTCCACATCGGGTTCAGTCGGGCCTGCGGTTGATATGGCGATTTTCTCGCTTCACCTCGCCGGTGCTGCGTCGATTTTGGGCGCGATCAACTTTATCACGACCATTTTCAACATGCGTGCACCGGGAATGACCATCCACAAAATGCCGCTGTTCGTCTGGTCGGTGTTGGTAACGGCGTTCTTGCTGTTGCTGGCGTTGCCTGTGCTAGCTGCTGCTATCACCATGTTGCTGGTTGACCGTAACTTTGGCGGCGCGTTTTTTGACGCGGCGGCTGGCGGTGACCCGATCCTGTATCAGCATCTGTTCTGGTTCTTTGGTCACCCAGAGGTGTACATCATGATCTTGCCAGCGTTCGGTATTGTCAGCCAGATCATCTCGACCTTTAGCCGTAAGCCTGTGTTTGGCTATCTCGGCATGGCCTATGCGATGGTCGCGATTGGTGTCGTTGGCTTTGTCGTGTGGGCGCACCACATGTTCACCATCGGGATGAGCGTGGAGATGAAGATGTACTTCACCGCCGCGACGATGGTGATCGCCGTACCAACAGGCATTAAGATCTTCAGCTGGATCGCGACGATGTGGGGCGGTTCGGTCAGCTTTAAAACGCCGATGGTATGGGCGATGGGCTTTATCTTTATGTTCACTGTTGGCGGTGTGACCGGCGTGGTTCTCGCCAATGGCGGCTTGGACGACAACCTGCATGACACTTACTATGTCGTTGCGCATTTCCATTATGTGCTGTCGCTAGGCGCTGTCTTTGGCCTGTTCGCTGGTTTCTATTACTGGTTCGGCAAGATGTCTGGGCGGATGTTGAACGAGTTTCTCGGCCACCTGCATTTCTGGGTGTTCTTTATCGGCGTAAACGTATTGTTCTTCCCGATGCACTTCTTGGGTAACCAAGGCATGCCGCGTCGCTACCCCGATTATGCAGCCGCCTACGCACATTGGAATGAAGTCGCATCGTTCGGCTATGCCATCATGGGCGTTGGCGTTTTGATCTTCTTCGCCAACGTCATCTGGTCGTTGCTGGCTGGCCGCAAGGCAGAGGGCAGTTACTGGGGTGAAGGTGCAACGACTTTGGAATGGACATTGTCCAGCCCACCGCCGTTCCACCAGTTTGAAACATTGCCGGTCGTTAAGTAACCGGCACTACATGACGGGGCCGGTCTATCGCAGACCGGCCTTTCGTCCAACTGGACTGATTTGGATATGACAAGCGTGACGCAGGATATCACCGTTCCTGCCGATTGGCGGGATTTCTGGGCGCTGACAAAGCCCCGGGTGATGTCGCTTGTCGTGTTTACCGCGCTTTGCGGTCTGCTTGCCGCGCCGGGTTCCATCAACCCAGTGCTCGCCTTTACCGCCATATTGTGCATCGCACTTGGCGCTGGCGCATCGGGAGCGTTGAACCAGTGGTATGAAGCGGATCTGGATGCAAAGATGCTGCGCACCCAAGGGCGCCCGTTGCCGGATGGCCGGATGGAACGGCCCGCCGCATTTCAGT
>JBEBKE010000060.1:0-13358 GCA_040079555.1 Sphingorhabdus sp.
GCAGCCTGAATGCGCCAGAACTGGCCCACATCGCCGAGGATTTGGGCGCGAAGCTCATCACCGTCCACGGGCGCACGCGGAACCAGATGTACAAAGGCAGCGCTGACTGGGCCTTTGTTGAAAAGGTAAAAAAAGCCGTATCGATCCCCGTGATTGTCAACGGCGATATTTGTTCTATCGAAGATGCACAGACCGCCTTGGATCAAAGTGGTGCCGATGGTGTGATGATCGGTCGTGGTGCGTATGGCCGGCCTTGGTTGCTAGGGCAGGTGATGCAGTGGTTTCAGGCGGGCGAGAAGTTACCTGACCCATCAATTGATGAGCAGTTTTATCTCATCATCGAACATTACCGCGCGATGTTGGACCATTATGGCCCTGACGTTGGCGCGCGTTGTGCGCGCAAGCATTTGGGCTGGTACGTTCGCGGTCTTCCCGGGTCGGCGGAATTTCGTAACATGATCAACCGGATTGATGATGCGGAACAAGTCGTTGGGGAACTGACCCGCTTTTACGAGCCATATCTTAGCCGCCATGCCGCCTGACGGCTCTATACCTTCGGCGGATGCGGTTTCCGAGATTGCCATGCTATCGGCGATTCCGTTCCCGTTTTTATTGGTGGATGACACGCACAAAATTGCCTTTGCCAACGAAGCGGCAGAAGCGTTTTTCGGGCGGAGTAAAAGGCGGATCATCGGTGATGAAATCGGCAATCTGCTGATCTTTTCCAGCGACCGATTAAATTCGGCAATCCGCGCTGGAGAAAGCGATATCTCTGCGCAAAATATGCGTTTGCTTACGAGCGGTGCGCAGGCGAATTACGCCGATCTTTCCATATCTACGCTGGTCGGACAGCCTGACAAACGTTTGATGCTACTCGTCCCGCGTCAGTCGGATCGCAATCAGATTGGCGAACAAAGCGATGGTGGCCAGCAAGCCGTTGGAGCGCCGGCGATATTGGGGCATGAGATCAAAAACCCGCTGGCCGGAATAAAAGGGGCAGCGCAGCTTTTAGCCAAGCGTATCGAACCGTCCCAAACGGCGTTGACCGATTTGATTGTGACCGAGGTCGACAGGATCGCGCGGCTGCTCGATCAGATGCAAAATTTGGGACGCGCGATGCCCGGCAAATCCGGCAGCGAAAACATCCATGCCCTGATCGAACGCGCAATCCGGTCACTGCGCGCAGCCAACCCCGTCATGCCGATGATCGACATCAACTATGACCCATCGTTACCCGAGGTAAAAATCGAACCGGATGCGATGGTACAGGTTTTGATCAACCTCATTCAAAACGCCATCGATGCGTTAAAGGGCACTGAAAATCCCGAAATCGGAATTCATACCCGTTTCGTAATGGGTGCGGCGTTGCGCGGTGGCCCCCAAGAAAACGAGCAAGGCCGAAGTATTCGCTTGCCAGTTGAGGTCAGCATCTCGGACAACGGTCTGGGCATCGCAAAACATATCGAACGTGAACTGTTTTCACCATTTGTCACAACAAAACGCGAAGGGCAGGGGCTCGGTCTTGCTATCGTCCGCAAATATCTCAGCCAGATGAACAGCCGCATATCGGTGGAACGCGATGAAGCCGCCAAGCAAACCATTTTCCGCATATTCCTGCCCGTTGCCGATAAAGAGGATCGCTCATGAGCCAGTCACGCGTCTTAATTGTCGAGGACGATAGCTCAATCGGCATGGTGGTCCGCGCTGCGCTTGAGGCGGAAAATATCGGTGTTGATGTCGTTGAAACGGCAAGCGCACGCGACGCTGCATTGGCAGCAACACATTACGACCTGATGCTAACCGATGTGGTGCTGAAGGACCGCGACGGGATCGCCAGCCTTGAAAACGTCCTTCGCGACCTGCCGGACATGCCGATCATCATCATGTCAGCGCAAAACACGCTCGACACGGCGGTGCGCGCCAGTGAGATCAACGCGTTTGAATATTTCCCAAAGCCGTTTGACCTTAACGAGCTGGTCGTTGCGGTGAAGCAGGGCATTCAAAAGCGGCGTAGCGAAACCAGCGGCGATCAGGAAACGTTGCTCGAATCCACCATGCCAATGGTGGGGCGCAGCATCGCCATGCAAGAAGTGTATCGCATGGTCGCGCGCCTGCTGCGCAATGATTTGACCGCCTTAATCTTGGGCGAGTCCGGGACGGGCAAAGAACTGGTGGCTGAGGCGATTCACAATTTGGGTCACCGGAAAACTGGGCCGTTTGTTGCCGTCAACATGGCTGCTATTCCAGCAGAGTTGATTGAGGCGGAACTCTTTGGGCATGAAAAAGGCGCATTCACAGGCGCCGTTGGACAAGGCATTGGCCGGTTTGAACAAGCTCAAGGGGGCACGCTTTTTCTCGATGAAATCGGAGATATGCCGCACCACGCCCAAACGCGATTGCTCCGTGCGCTGCAAAGCGGAAGTATTAGCCGCATTGGCGGCAAAGCCAGTATAAGGTTGGATGTCCGCATACTCGCCGCGACCAATCAGGATTTAGAAGCGCTGATCGCCGAGGGCAAATTCCGCGAGGACCTATATTATCGCCTCAACGTAGTCCCGGTTCACATGCCACCATTGCGGGCGCGGCCAGAGGACATCGGCCTGCTCACCCGCCATTTCCTGTCGCTCGCCGTCAGGGAAGGGCTTCCCCCTAAGCAGATTGATGACGATGCGATTTCGATGCTGACCGCAATGCCGTGGCGCGGAAATGTGCGGGAGTTGAAAAACTTCATCTATCGCGTTGTGCTGACTGCGCGCGAAGACAAGATCACCGAGACGACGTTGTCGCAGTTGAGTGGGACGGCGGGCGAGATCATGCAGCATAGCGGAACGGTTTGTAGTTTTGACGCGGCGGTAGCGCAGTTTATGACGGAACAGCGCCAACGCGGTGTCGGTCGCGAACGTATCTATGCGCGCGCGCTGGCCGCATTTGAAAAGCCGTTGTTGCAGACGGTTATGGCGCAAGCAAAGGGCAATCAGCTTCAGGCCGCAGCGATGCTCGGTATCAATCGGAACACGCTGCGCAAAAAGCTATCGGATTATGGCTTAGCTGGAGGCAAGAACGGCGACATGCGCCGTTAGAGCGCCAGTATGAGCGCATCCGACCGGTTTGTGCTTTTCATGCAACGGTTTTGGTGGCAACAGTTGCTTAATGGCAACATTAATCGCCGATAATCTCTCAAATCAGGACCGCTCGACAATACGTCGTTGGGGTTCGGGGGTGATTAACTGGCTGAGCCATTCCCAAAAAATCTGGATGGTTGAACTTGGTTGCGTTGCTGCACTGGCTATTATGTGCGTAGTGACCGCGTTCGTTTTAATAGGCCAGCCTCCACAATCGGAACCTTTGTCGCCGTCTGCGGCTGCGGCGCTGCTGGTCGCCAATTTGCTCCCTGCGACGACTTTGCTGATGCTGTTGGGGCGGCGGCTTGCGCTGCATCGTGCGCCTGCTGGCGGCGGACAGCTACACATTCGTTTGGTCGCGATCTTCTCACTGCTCGCTGCCGTGCCGGCACTGCTTCTCGCGATTTTCGCTTCATTTCTGTTCCAAAGCGGCGTCCAGTTCTGGTCATCTGACTCGGCGCGCAGCTTGCTGGAAAATTCCGCTGGCTTAGCCAAAGGTTATTACGAAGAAAAAATCAGCGACGTTAGCGATGAGACCGCGACGATGGCGGGTGATCTGCGGTTCTTCCTGTCGAACACGAAACCGCAAGATCCAGCATTCATGCAGGCGTATTTTGATCAGGTGCTAAATCGGAAATTGAGCGAATCGGTCATTGTTACAATCGGTGAAGACGGTGTCCAGCAAACGACGGCCATCGTTTCTCCGGATGAAAAACGACTGACAGACTGGATCGCACCCGCTGCATTGAAACGCTTACGGGCAGGGGATGAGATCGTGGTTGGCGCTGCTCCAGACCGCATTGAGGCAGTCACGGCGTTGTTCGATGATGGAAAAACATTCCTCTACGCCAGCCGTGCGATCACTGTTCCGTCGTTCATGCTCGGCGAAAAGGCACAGTTCGTCTTGGATGATTATCGCAGCATGGTCTCGCGTTCGCGCAACTTGCAGTTCCAGTTCAACGCGCTTTTATATGTCGTCTCCGTGATCGTAATCGGTATCGCCGTTTGGATCGCATTGCTCGTTGCCGACCGCTTAGTGCGCCCCGTCAACGATCTTGTCCTCGCTGCCCAGCGCATTTCTGATGGCGACTTGAGCGCACGCGTGGCAGACAAATATATCCAAAACGACGAGGTCGGATTTTTGGCGAAGTCATTTAACCACATGACCGAGCGTTTGGAAAATCAGACCGGCAATTTGATCGCAGCGAACAAGCAGCTGGACGACCGGCGGTCCTTTATCGAAACCATCCTTGAGTCCGTATCTGCGGCGGTGCTGAGCACCAACGACGATGGCACCGTGCGTCTTGCCAATGGTATCGCGGAAACGATGTTGAAGTTGCCGGGCGATGCCTTGGTTGGAATGTCGCTTAAACAGGCGGCTCCTTTTCTCGCAGACTTGATCGAGCAGGGGCGAACGCAGGCGATTGTGCAAATCGGCGATGGCACAGAGCCACAGACGCTCGCGGTGCGGATTACACCGCTCGCCCCGGGGCACGTCATCACCTTTGAAGACATTACCCAGCAGCTGACCGACCAACGTCAGGCCGCATGGGCCGATGTGGCGCGCCGCATTGCCCATGAAATCAAAAATCCGCTGACACCTATTCAACTTGCTGCGGAACGTTTGCAGCGCCGGTTTGGAAAGCAAATTGACGATGGTTCGGGCATCTTCGCGCAGCTGACGGGTACTATAGTTCGGCAAGTCGGCGATTTGAGAAATATCGTTGACGAGTTTTCCTCCTTCGCTCGCATGCCAAAGCCTGTGTTCCGTGATGAAAGTTTGAACGATATAGTCGGGCATTCGGTGTTCCTGTTTGAAGTCGCACACAGCCAAATCGAGTTTAATTTTGTACCACCAGAAACGCCTATCGCGATGCTGTGTGACCGGCGACAGATCGGGCAGGCGGTAACTAACATTCTCAAGAATGCAGCGGAGGCCATCGAATCCCGCGCAGTCGACGGCATCGTTGATCCAAAGGGTGTGATCTCGGTAGAGATCATCGCGTCTACGCCGCATATTGACGTCATCGTTCGCGACAATGGCATCGGACTACCTGAAGCGAAAGAACGCTTAGTGGAGCCTTATGTGACGACGCGGGCTAGTGGATCTGGGCTCGGTCTCGCGATCGTCAAGAAAATCGTCGAGGAACACCATGGTGAAATTCACTTTGACAACGCGGTAGGGGGAGGCGCGCAAATCGTGCTCCGTTTTTTCCCTGACCGCCTTTTGGTCGCGTCCGCGCCGAACATGCCGGCACCTCTAAAATCGAACAAAGCAAGGAAGCAGTAAACGCTATGGCGCTCGATATCCTGATTGTAGACGATGAAGAGGACATCCGCGAACTGGTGGCGGGCGTGCTTTCAGATGAAGGCTATGAAACCCGCACAGCTGCGACTGCGGAGGAAGCTCTAAAAGCGTATGATGAACGGCGGCCGTCGTTGATCTTACTCGACGTTTGGCTGCGTGGTTCGTCGATGGACGGGTTGGAATTGCTGAAAGTGATAAAAGAGCGGGACAGCAATATGCCGGTCATCGTTTTTTCAGGTCACGGCAACATTGACACGGCGGTTGCTGCCATTTCGCAGGGCGCAGTTGATTTTATCGAAAAGCCGTTCCAGGCGGAAAAGCTGCTGCATCTGGTCGCCAGAGGAACAGAAACACAGCGGCTTAGGGTCGAAAACGCATCTCTGCGAGCGATTGTCGGGCAGGCGGAGGAACTGACGGGATCGTCCGCCGCGATTAATACAGTTCGTGCGACTTTGAAGAAAGTGGCCGCAACAGGCAGCCGGTTGTTGATTACCGGGCCGGCAGGCGTTGGCAAAGAGGTCGCGGCACGATTGCTGCACAGCTGGAGCCCTCGATCGGACGCGCCGTTTATTTCGGTGAGTGCGGCAAGGCTTTCGCCAGACAGGTTTGAAGAAGAGTTGTTCGGCGTCGAAGAAAATAGCCAGCTGGTCCATGCCGGTATGCTGGAACGCGCACATGGCGGAACATTGTTCCTCGATGAAGTCGCGGACATGCCGCACACGACCCAGGGCAAGATTTTGCGTGTTTTGACCGAGCAAAGCTTCACCCGCGTCGGGGGCAACAGGCCGGTTCGCGTCGACGTGCGCTTTGTTTCGGCGACGGCGCGTGATTTGCACGCCGAAATTGCGGCATCACGTTTTCGCGAAGACCTTTTTTACCGCCTTAACGTTGTACCGATTGCCATTCCGCCTTTGTCGGAACGGCGCGAGGACATTCCGTTATTGGCCGAACATTACGGCGCCCGTTTTGCAGCAGAACATCGCATCGCGGCACCACATTTCTCCGACGATGCGATCGCGGCTTTGCAGGCATGCGAATGGCCCGGAAATGTACGTCAGTTGCGTAACATCGTTGAACGGACGATCATCTTGGCGCCGTCTGATAAAGTGCAAATGATCGAAGCCGACATGCTTCCGCCAGAGGTTTCCAATAATTACGCGACTGCATCTGGCGGCATTAACGCGTTGATGGGCGCGCCCTTGCGTGAAGCGCGGGAAGCCTTTGAACGGGAATATCTGCAGGTTCAGATCCGACGATTTTCAGGCAACATATCGAAAACCGCGACTTTTGTGGGAATGGAACGGTCAGCACTGCACCGCAAACTGAAATTGCTGGGGATCGCTGTTCGCAAAGGTGTCGACGATAATTGCGATGATTTAAGCTAGGGACACGCGATAATCGCGTGTAAATTCATGGTGCGACACGCCCAAATTTTATGCTATATCCCACTTTGGCTGCGCAGCTATGTTGCGCTACCCGCTGCTCCCAAGCGTCAACTATAAAAAAATGGAAAAATAATGACTGAAAAAAGCAACGGTCTCCAGGACTTGTTCCTCAACTCCCTTCGAAAATCAAAAACACCGGTCACGATGTTCCTTGTTAAAGGCGTTAAGCTGCAAGGCGTCGTAACCTGGTTCGACAATTTTTCCGTACTGCTGCGCCGCGATGGCCAGTCTCAACTGGTATATAAGCACAGCATTTCAACGGTTATGCCGTCAACATCGCCCGACCGAAAGCCATTTGATGATATGATGGCGCAGGTGAACGTCAGGCCCGGCATGCTGCAAGACGTGTTTCTATACGCGATGTGCGATAAAGCGGAGCCAGTCACGACGTTCCTCGTCAACGGTGTGATGTTGCAGGGCATGATTGCAGCCTATGATCTGTTTTCCGTTTTGTTGGAACGCGATGGCACGATGCAGCTGGTGTATAAGCACGCGATTTCAACGGTTCAGCCCGCGCATCCGGTCAACCTTGCCGAATACAACAAAGACGCCGATGGGGAGCCCGATTGAGCGTTTTTAATCGCGACAGCTCCGACGAATTTGCACGCGGTGCACGGACGCTTATTGTCTATCCCGAAATGCCGGGCGGTGCGTCTGTTGGTGCCGCTAGCCGTTTGGAAGAAGCCGAGGGTTTGGCTCGCGCGATCGGTTTGAACGTTGTTGAGAAGTACGCCGTAAGGGTGCGTGCTCCACGTGCTGTTACGTTGCTTGGTGGCGGGCAGGTCGAGGCGATTGTCGAGCGCGTACAAGCGCTTGAAATCGATTTGTTGATCATCGACGGCGCCCTAACCGCGATCCAGCAGCGGAATCTTGAGGAAAAAGCCGGTGTGAAAGTCATTGACCGAACCGGGCTGATCCTCGAAATCTTTGGAGAACGCGCAGCGACCGCAGAAGGCCGGTTGCAGGTCGAACTGGCGCACCTGGATTATCAAGCAGGGCGATTGGTGCGCAGCTGGACTCACTTGGAACGACAGCGCGGCGGTTTTGGTTTTCTGGGCGGCCCGGGCGAAACTCAGATTGAGGCCGATCGCCGTATGATCCGCGACCGTATGGCGCGGTTGCGGCGTGAGTTGGAACAGGTGCAGCGCACACGCGGATTGCACCGCTCGCGGCGGAAACGCGCGCCTTGGCCGGTTATTGCACTGGTCGGCTATACCAATGCGGGCAAATCGACTTTGTTCAACAATATGACGCATGCGACTGTGCTCGCCGAGGATATGCTGTTCGCAACGCTAGACCCGACATTGCGCCAAGTCAGCCTGCCGGGCATCGAAAAGGCTATTCTGTCCGACACCGTTGGTTTTGTTTCGGACTTGCCGACGCAATTGGTCGCGGCGTTTAGCGCCACGCTTGAGGAAGTTATCAGCGCCGACATCATCATCCATGTCCGCGATATCGCGCATCCATCCAGCAAAGCGCAGCGGGCCGATGTTCTGCAAATCCTTGGCGATTTAGGGATCAATGCAGATCAAGACCGGACTGGTCCGGCGATCATCGAACTGTGGAATAAAATTGACCTTCTGCCGCCGGAAAAACGCGAAGAATATGCGAACATCGCTGCAAAGCTAGACGCCGTTTTCCTGATTTCAGCGGAAACGGGCGAGGGTGTTGAGCCGTTCAAGCAGGCGCTGTCATCGCGGATCGGTATTGGCAACCAAGAACGCGAGTTGTTGCTGAACGGTGGGGAAGGGGAGGCGCTTTCCTGGCTTTATGGGCGGGGAAGGGTGCAAAGCGAAGAGGCCGATTCCGGTCAAATTCTCGTGCGCGCGTCGCTTAGCCCGCGTAACTGGGGCCAGTTCGACAAATTGTTCGGCGCGCGCGTTTAGGTTTCAACCTTGGCGCGCAGCCACAATGCTTCTTTGTCATCCAACGACAATTCAGGAAACGCTCCACCCGCGAAATTCTCCATCGCGCGAAAGCGTTTCTCAAATTTGGCATTGGCGGCTTTCAGCGCCGCTTCGGCATCAACGCCCATGTGCCGACTGATATTGACCGCAGAAAATAACAGATCGCCGAGTTCTTCAAAACGTTCAGCGTCAGTCTGTGCGCTGCGGACTTCCAAAATTTCTTCTGAAAGCTTGTCGATTGCACCTTCGACATCGGGCCAGTCAAAACCAGTTCGAGCGGCGCGTTTTTGTAACTTCTGCGCGCGTAACAATGCTGGCAGCGGCCTAGCAACATCAGCCAAGGCACTTTTATCAGCGACCTTATCCTGTCGTTCTGCCGCCTTAATTGCTTCCCAGTTCATCACAACCGCGTCAGCGCTATCGGCTATGTTGTCGCCGAACACATGGGGATGGCGGTGGACCATTTTGTCGCAGATGCCGTTGACTACATCTTGGAGATCAAACAGGTTTTGCTCGCTGGCCATTTGGCTGTGAAAGATGACCTGTAGCAATAGATCGCCGAGCTCATCTTTTAACGCAACCATGTCCTTTCGCTCTATAGCGTCGGCAACTTCATACGCTTCCTCAATTGTATACGGAACGATGCTGGCAAAATCCTGTTCCAGATCCCAAGGACAACCGGATACCGGTGTGCGCAGCTGTTCCATGATTTTTGCAAGCGGCCTGATATCTGCGTCTTGCGGCATGAGGGGAATTCCGATCCTTAAGTACGATAATATATATTATGTTAAGCTGTATTAATACTAGGGATTGAGAACCAACTCATTCTCCTCAACCCGCCAGCTTCTCAAAGTCGACAGAAAGTTCATACCGAGCAAATTCATATCGCCCAAGCCTTCCGCGACCTCAATCGGAAAATCGCGGCGCGAAATGGGGCCTACATCAAGTTTAACAATGCGTGCGCGTCGTCCTTCAGCAAGCCCATTGGCAGTTTGGGACACCACTGGGAATCCGGTCATATCTACCACGACATGCGCTTTGTCGGCGTCGTTCGGATTGAGCGTTGTCGTTGTCGCACCCGTATCAATCAAAAAATTGATCTGTTCACCATTGACCTGCGCTCGAACATAAAAATGCCCGCTATCGTCTTTCTTGATGCGCAAAGTGCCGTCGGCTAAGGTCGTTGAGCCACCAGCAACATCGGTTTTGGCCCTCCGCCAAATCTCCGAAAATTCGTCGCGGAACAAAAACAGCGCGAATACGGTCGAAAATATAGCTACCCACGCCAGCAGCATCTTTGCTGTTTGCTTCAGCGGCAGCCGACGCGCCGCCAGCGACGAGACTAGCAGTAGGATAACAATCATGCCGTAGATCATCTGGGCATTGTCGTCACCGCTCATTCCGCTCTCCGTGCTTTGGCAAACAAGCGGTAGAAATTGTCGCTGCTTTGCTGGGCTAAATCATCCACCGACACCCCGCGCAGATTGGCGATAAACTGAGCGGTGCTGGCAACAAAGGCCGGCTCGCATGGTTTTCCGCGATGCGGCACAGGCGCCAAAAACGGTGAATCGGTTTCTATCAATAGCCGGTCTGCCGGAATTTCACGCGCAACATCTTGCAAATCCTTGGCATTTTTGAACGTCACGATGCCTGATATGGAAATATAAAGGCCCAATTCAAGTGCTTTTCGGCCAAATTCCGCACTTGCGGTGAAACAGTGGATCACGCCGGGAAAGGCCCCCTTCCCCATTTCTTCGGCTAAGATCTCCGCAGTGTCATCTTCGGCATCGCGCGTGTGCACGATCAGCGGCAGGCCTGTTTCGCGGGCCGCAGCGATATGCTCACGAAAGCTAGTACATTGCTGCGCGCGATCGCTATGGTCGTAATAATAATCAAGCCCAGTTTCGCCGATGCCGATAACACGGGGGTTTTTCGCCTTTTCGATCAGCTTTGCTGCATCGATGCCGACATGCGCATCGGCCTCATGCGGATGAATACCAACCGATGCCCAGACGTCCGCTTCCCGTTCGGCAAGGCCGATGACGTCATCCCATTCGCATTCGCGTGTCGAGATGTTGAGCATGGCGCCAACGCCAGCGTCGCGGGCGCGTTGGAGGACGTCGCCTTGATGCTCGACCAGACCTTTATAATTCAGGTGACAGTGGGAATCGACAAACATCAGGCTGCGGGTTCCTCAACTGGCATTTCGAGACGCGGGAACAAGCCGACGGGTTGCTCAAGCCGAAAATTGCTTTCGGCGAGCGGTGAATACCAATGGCTTTGTATCCCGGCGAAAGAGCGCAGTTCTCTTGGAATACCCATGCGTTCCAGCATCATATCTGAACTTGCAGGAATGATTGGTGAGATCGCGACGGCCAGCTGAGCGATACATATGAACAACGTCGCCAAGACAGTTTCCATCCGCTCGGGATCGGTCTTTTTCAACGCCCAGGGCGCTTGCGTGTCGACATAGGCGTTGCACGCATAAACCGCGTTAATCCAGGCTTCGGCTGCTTGCGACAACGCCAAATCCTCAAAAGCGGCAGGGATCGTCTCTGAAACTGCTTTGCCAACCAATTCGAATAGTGCGTTATCTTCGTCGGTATGGCCGTGGATCGCGGGCAAATATCCGTCGCAGTTTTTGAAAATCTGGCTCAACGTCCGCTGCGCCAGATTGCCAAAGCTGTTGGCCAGTTCGGCATTTGACCTCAGGACAATGGCCTCCTCACTCCAACTGCCATCCTGTCCAAAGCTGACTTCGCGCAGCAGAAAATAGCGAAATTGATCGACGCCATATTGCTCAGCGAGCGCCAGTGGATCAGCAGCATTGCCAGCTGACTTGCCCATTTTTGCGCCGTCGCGCGCCAAAATAAAGCCATGGCCGAAAACCTGTTTTGGTAAAGGAAGGCCTGCAGACATCAGGAATGCAGGCCAATAGACCGCGTGGAACCGAACAATATCCTTGCCGATAATATGCACATTTGCAGGCCAGAACTTGCTGAATTCACCGTCGGCATTTGGATATCCAATGCCCGACAAATATGTCGTCAGGGCATCGACCCAGACATACATCACATGCCCAGGCGAATCTGGAACCGGAACGCCCCAGTCAAAGCTGGTGCGCGATACGCTTAAATCCCGCAGACCACCTTCGACGAAACGTAACACCTCGTTCTTTCGGCTATCCGGGCGGATAAAATCCGGATTGTCGTGGAAATGCGCGAGCAACTGATCCTGATATTTCGACAGTCGGAAAAACCAGCTTTCCTCAACGGTCCATTCGACGGAGGTGCCTTGCGGAGACAGCTTTTGCTCCCCCTCGCCGCCTGTCACTTCATCATCGGCATAATATGCTTCGTCACGAATCGAATACCAGCCTTCGTAGCGATCAAGGTACAGGTCGCCGCTGGCTTCCATTGCTTTCCACAATGCGATGCTGGCCGCATGATGCTGCGCGTCACTCGTCCGCATGAATTTATCATGTGATATATTCAGTTTGGCGCACATATCTCTGAAATAGGATGACATTTCATCCGCAAATTCCAAAGTTTCACGTCCGGCATTGCGGGCTGTCTGTGCCATTTTCAGGCCGTGTTCGTCAGTGCCCGTAATCATCCGCACATCGCGGCCCATCAATCGCTGAAAACGCGCGATAGCGTCGGTTGCTATCGCTTCATAGGCATGGCCGATATGCGGGCGACCATTGGGATAGGCGATTGCTGTGGTGATGTAATAAGGTTCTGACATTGTACTTCGCTAAATGGGGCTAATTGACCGGACGCTTAGAGTTTTGCAGCGATGCCAGCAAGCTTCCCATTTGAAAAACGACCGCCTGCTTATCGAGCGAAATGCCAATGGCGCGCGCCGCCAGTGTTTCGGCAGCGTGAAATGCTTCAATAGCCGGCAAGACAGCAGCGGGCGGTTGCATGCGTGCAAAGGCCGCAATACGCGCCGGAACGCGCCGCAGAAACGCTTCATAACGCGGCTGCGCCGCTTTCAGCGATAGTTTTTCGGCTAAGCCATGGCGGATCGCGTTGTCGATATCGCCTTTGGCAATCAACGCATCCATCGCCGCCTCGATTTCAGCCAGCTCAAGACCTGCAAACTCCATCGCCTGCCCCGGCGATCCGCCGCCGGATCGTGCCAGAAGATCGCGTTCGCTGGCCGCTACTTCAGGTAGCAAATCGGCCAACACGCGCTGCATCTCTTCATCGCTAAGCGGATCAAACCGCAGCAATTGACAACGCGAACGGATCGTTGGCAGTAATCGGTCGCTCGCATGGCTGATCAGGATGAAATAGGTACCAATCGGCGGTTCTTCGAGAGACTTGAGGAGAGCGTTGGCCCCTCCCCGCTCCAAATCATCGGCGGCATCGATGACGACAGCCCGCTTTGCGCCCATCGTTGGGCGTTTGGTAAGAACCTGCTGGATCTCGCGTATTTGCTCAATGTTGATTGATCGCTTTAGTTCCGCCGCAGGATCTGCCGTCTCGCCTTCCTTTGGTGGGTCTTTTGCCAGTCGCTGTATCCAATGGATATCGGGATGCGCCCGTTGCTCTATCAAACGCGTTTGACG
>JBEBKE010000061.1:0-13335 GCA_040079555.1 Sphingorhabdus sp.
AGGGTCGCACAACATTCCAGGTCAAGGGGAAACAATGACAATGGAAAACGAAGAAAATAACGAAATGCTGATTACACTGACGGCAGACATTGTCGCAGCACATGTCAGCAACAACAGCGTGGCAGTTTCAGATTTGCCAACGCTGATTAACAATGTGCACGGTGCGCTTGCCGGGCTTTCTGGTGGCGTAACAGCTCCTGCGGTTTTCGAACCGGCGGTGCCAATCCGTAACTCGGTCAAGAAAGACTATATCGTCTGTCTTGAAGATGGCAAAAAGCTGAAAATGCTGAAGCGCCATTTGATGACAAGCTATGGCATGACGCCGGATGATTATCGCGCAAAATGGGGCCTTGCCGCTGATTATCCAATGGTCGCGCCAGCCTATGCCGAAACACGCCGTGTGCTGGCAAAGGCGATCGGCCTTGGCCGTGCGCCCGGTTCGGGACGCAAGAAAAAAGTCGTTAAGTAAGCCACCGCTTCTTAGCCAAGCATTGAAAGGGCCGGTCAGCAATGACTGGCCCTTTTCCATTCCGGCCCTTTTCATTGACGAATCCAACCGCGACACTAAATGTCATAATATATGGAAACTCGGATTGATTTAGAGGCCCTGTGCCAAGAACGCGGGCTACGCATTACCGACCAGCGCCGCGTCATTGCGCGGGTTATTTCCGACGCGGATGATCACCCCGATGTCGAAGAACTCTATCGCCGCGCTTCGGCAGTCGATGGCAAAATTTCGATTGCTACGGTCTATCGTACAGTGCGTCTGTTCGAAGAAGCAGGCATCCTTGATCGCCACGATTTCGGTGATGGACGCGCGCGGTACGAAGCATCGCCAGAGGCGCATCATGACCATTTGATCGACGTCGAAACTGGCAAAGTCGTTGAGTTTGTCGATCCTGAATTAGAGGCTCTGCAAAAGCTGATTGCTGAAAAGCTGGGCTATCGCTTAGTCGATCACCGCATGGAATTATACGGCGTTGCCCTTAACCGCGACGATTAAAGAGCGAAATCCCCTTGCCCTAATCCTTGGGCAAGTGATGTTTGTCGCGCGGCTATTGCTGATTACGGCATCCTTGATCGTCGGCGTTACGCTTCACAACCTGTGGCGGTTGTTTCGTCAACCTTCGCCTTGGCCGCGATTATTTCTGTTATCGGTCAGCTGGACCGCCGGTATCGCCACAGCAACCGCGGGCAAACGCATTCGCAGCAACGTTTTCTACGCCTCCAACCATCATAGCTGGATCGATATTCCAGTGATGTCCGGCGTCACCGGCTGCACCTTTGTTGCGAATGACGGCATCGAGAAATGGCCGCTGATCGGCTGGCTGTGTACGATCAACAACACCATTTTCGTCAGCCGCGAAAACCGGTTGAGCGTTGGCGATCAAATCGATGAACTGCGGGAAGCAATGACCGGCGATCAGCCTGTGACGATCTTTCCCGAGGGGACGACGCATGATGGTTCGGGGCTCTTGCCATTTAAGCCGTCACTATTCGCCGCGCTTGTACCGCCACCGCCGGGCATGATGGTGCAACCTGTGTTCCTGACCTATGGTCGCCATACCGCGCGCATGTCATGGGTGGGCGAAGAGGGGATTGTTGAGAATTTCTGGCGGGTGATGTCGTATCTGAAACCGATCACCGCAACGTTGCATTTCTTGGAACCTTTTGATCCAGCGCATTTGACCGATCGCAAAGCGATTTCCGCCGAGGTACGGCACCGGATTTCCGAAGCGATGCAGTCTGGCGACCATTACCGCCGCCATGTATAGGGTCGCGATATGACCACCGAATCCCCCAAAACCTTTCACGTCAAAAACTATGGCTGCCAAATGAACGTCTATGATGGCGAGCGTATGGCCGAAATGTTTGCGGCACAGGGCATGACTGCGACGGACGACCGAGGCGCTGCCGACCTGGTTGTGCTAAACACGTGCCACATCCGCGAAAAAGCCGCGGAAAAAGTCTATTCCGAAATCGGTCGGCTTCGCCGTAAAGATGGACCGGACCCAATTATCGCGGTTGCCGGTTGCGTCGCGCAAGCCGAAGGCGGCGAAATCAGCCGCCGTGCACCAGAAGTCGGCATCGTTGTTGGACCGCAGGCCTATCATAAACTGCCCGAAATGGTCGCAGCGGTTGCGCGCGGCGAGCGCAGCGTTGATCTTGACCTGCCCGGCCTTGATAAATTCGCTGTACTACCCAAACGCCGCAAAACCGGCGCGATGGCGTTTTTGACTGTGCAAGAAGGTTGCGACAAATTCTGCACCTATTGCGTCGTTCCCTATACGCGCGGTGCGGAAATCAGCCGACCCTTTGCGGAACTGATCGATGAGGCCAAAGCGCTCGTCGATGCGGGCGCGAAAGAAATCACGTTGCTGGGACAGAATGTGAATGCGTGGGAAGCCGATGGCCAAGACCTTGGCACGCTTATCCGTGCGCTCGATCGGATCGAGGGCCTTGCCCGCATCCGCTATATGACCAGTCATCCAAATGACATGACCGACGGCTTAATTGCGGCGCATGGAGATGTCGAAAAACTCATGCCGTTTTTGCACCTGCCGGTACAATCGGGCAGCGACCGCATCTTGAAAGCGATGAACCGCAGCCACACGCGGGATTCCTATCTGCGCATCATCGAGCGTGTCCGCGCCGTCCGCCCCGATATCGCTTTATCGGGCGACTTCATCGTAGGCTTTCCGGGTGAGACTGACGCCGATTTTGACGATACGCTGAGCATCATTCGCGACGCGGGCTATGCGATGGCCTATTCATTCAAATACAGCCCACGCCCCGGAACGCCCGCCGCAACTATGGATAACCAGATCGCCGACGAAGTTGCCGACGAGCGGCTGCAACGGCTGCAGACTCTGCTGGTCGATCAACAGACCGCGTTCAACGCCACAACTTTGGGCCGCACCACAGACATCTTGCTTGAACGGCAAGGCAAATTGCCCGGGCAGTTGATCGGAAAATCGCCTTGGCTACAGTCGGTTCATGTAGTTGCGCCGGGCCTCAACATCGGCGATATCGTAACGGTAGACATCACGGAAACTGGTCCGATGAGTCTTAAAGGAGAAGTGTTGATGAAGGTCGCAGCCTGAATGTCCAAAAAGGCGCAAGCGCAAGCAGGCGACATGTCGCGGCTCGAAATGACTTTCGATAAGCCGCACCTTATCAACACCGTCTTTGGCGAGTTTGACCGCAATCTGGTCACCATCGAAAACCGGTTGGGCGTTTATATTTCCGCCCGTGGCAATCGCGTGCAGATTGAGGGGGAGGCAGGCGCCACCGCACGCGCACGTGACGTACTGATGGATATTTATTCGCGCGTACAGCGCAACGAATTGATTGAGCCAGAGGCTGTGCAGGCCATTATTTCCATGAGCGCAGAGCCGACGCTGGACGGTATCGTCCGCAAAAGCGAGGGCGATGCGCCAACGATCATGATCCGCACGCGCAAGAAAACGCTCGTGCCGCGTTCGGCAACGCAGATCCCCTATATGGAGGCACTGGCGCGCGACGAGATTATCTTTGCTTTGGGGCCAGCAGGCACAGGCAAAACCTATCTGGCGGTGGCGCAGGCGGTCGCAATGCTGATTACCGGCGCGGTCGACCGGTTAATCTTGTCCCGACCTGCTGTTGAAGCCGGCGAGCGGCTAGGTTTCTTGCCCGGCGATATGAAGGAAAAGGTCGATCCGTATTTGCGCCCAATCTATGACGCGTTGCACGATACATTGCCGGTCGAACAGGTCGAACGGCGCATCGCCAGCGGCGAAATCGAAATCGCGCCTTTGGCCTTTATGCGTGGGCGCACCTTGGCCGATGCATTTATCATTCTGGACGAGGCGCAGAACACGACGCCCGCACAGATGAAAATGTTCCTGACGCGTTTTGGCATGAACAGCCGCATGGTGATCTGCGGCGATCCCAACCAGGTGGATATCCCGGGCGGCGCAAGCTATTCAGGGCTAAACGATGCGGTCGGGCGACTTGAGGGCGTCGAGGGCATCACCACGATCCGCTTTAATTCCAGCGACGTTGTTCGTCACCCATTGGTCGGCAAAATCGTCGATGCCTATGAGGGACCGGATGCTTGAGGTCGAACTCGACCAGTCGGATGACTGGAACGAGGACCAAGATTGGCAAAAGCTGGCGGATGCGGCTGTAAAGGCTGCGTTCCTTGTGTCATCGCACGGGGACCTAGCGACTGCGCCGTTCACCTTGTCGCTAAGCATCAGCCTATCGACCAACGCCGAAGTGCAAACACTGAACGCGCAGTGGCGCGGCAAGGATAAGCCGACCAATGTGTTGAGCTTCCCCATGCTAGAGGTGTCAGAGCTCGACGCCCTCGCCAACACCGATGACGGGGAAGTTTTGCTCGGCGATATGATACTTGCCTTTGAAACGTGCCAAACCGAAGCCGTCGCAAAAGCCATTCCGCTTGCCGACCATGTCACGCACCTGATCGTTCACGGGACACTCCACCTTCTCGGCCTCGATCATATAGATGACATACAGGCGGAGCATATGGAGGCATTGGAGGTAAAAGCCCTTGCATCGCTGGGGCTTGGCAATCCATATAGCGATCCTATCACCCACACGGAGGCAGCAAAGCCAACATAATGTCGGAAAGCGACAGTAGTAACGGATCGAAATCACGATCCGACGACAATGGAGACAGCCGAATATGGCAGCGCCTGCGTGCGCTGGTATTTGGACGGGATCATGAACCCACGCTGCGTGAGCAGTTGGAAGAAAAAATCATCGAGCATGAGGAAGAAGCCGCCGAGGATGGTGGTGAGGAAGAGGATGACGGCGATCTGTCAGCGACCGAGCGCCTCATGCTGCGCAATCTGTTGCATTTTTCCGAACACCGCGTCGATGACGTGATGGTGCCGCGCAGCGACATTCTCGGCATTCCCGATGGTGCCAGCTTTAACGAAGCGGTCGCTGCCTTTGTCGAGCACGGCCATAGCCGGATGCCGGTCTATCAGGAAACACTCGATAACATCACCGGCATGATCCATATCAAGGACCTGTTCGCGGTGCTCGCCGAGGGCACCGAACGGCCTGACACTTTGGAGGCCTTTATCCGCCAGCCGCGTTTTGTGCCGCAAAGCATGGGCGTGTTGGAACTGCTGGAAGAGATGCGCCGCACGCGAACGCATCTGGCGATTGTCATCGACGAATATTCGGGCACCGAAGGCTTGGTCACCATTGAGGATCTGGTCGAGGAAATCGTCGGCGAGATTGAAGACGAGCATGATGACGAGCCGGAGCTATTATTCAGCGAAATCGCCCCTGGCATTTGGGAAGCCGACGCAAGGGCAGAGCTTGATGATATATCAGAAGCGCTTGATCCAAGACTTGCCGAGGTCGACGGCGACGTCGATACACTGGGCGGGCTCGCGTTCGTGATTGCAGGGCAAGTACCGCAAGCAGGTGAGATGTTACTGCACAGCGAAAGCGGCTGGAAGATCGAGGTACTCGACGGCGATGAACGCCGCGTCACCCGCGTCCGGTTGTACCGACCAGAGGTTGTGGGTGAGGCGGCTGGGTAGGCGGCTCAACATTGGCTAAAATATAACCGATAGCCCTGAGCCTGTCGGAAGTGCAGCTGGCCAAAGGCCAACGGCGTCCCAAGGCTTAGCGCAACATATGATAGGCGCCTTTCGACAGGCTCAGGGCTAACGGTTATCTAACGACTGGCGAGAAGTTGCAAAGCCAGCGCCCGCCAGTTCGCGGCCAAACTCGCCATCCCAGCCAGCTCTCGCAAAGCCGCATCCGCACCCTCTGTCTTGTGTAGCCCGCCAATCAACATTTGAAACGCGCGTTCCACCGTCCAGCCGTGTTGCGCCCGCTCTACTTGTTCGATCCTATCGCCGGGACCAACCAACCCTTCCTCAATCACCCGAAAATAATAGCCGCTGCGCCCAGTGCGGATGACGCCAGCGGTCATCCCCTTCACGCCAAAATGATGGTCGATTTTCCAGCACGGCTGCCGCCCTTGGCTTATCTCCACTACCGCGCTGCCAATCCGAAGCCGGTCGCCGATGCACACCAAATCTTCGGTCATGCCCATTGCCGCGATGTTTTCGCCGAACCCTCCCAACCGCTGCAAATGCGGATGCGGCTCTGCATGGGCTTTGCTGAAATCATCCGTCCATGCCGCATAATGTTCGACGGGATAAAAATGCACCGCTTTGTCATGCCCGCCATGCACCGTTGGATCACCAACCTTGTCACTGACAAAGCCCAGTGACGTCAGCTGCACCGGCGCTGCAACTTCAGTCCGCGAGCCAATGCTGCTCACCGCGCCGTCGCTACGAAACGGCACAGGCCCACCAACCAACAAGGCGTCAATCTTGGATGTAATCATGACGTCATTCCTAAAGTCACGCTTCGCCATTGGCAATCGCTGCGGGCATCGGTATTAGAATCCGGATGGAGACAAGCGACCTGCGCATTGCGCTTTTTAGCGGCAATTACAATTACGTCCGCGATGGTGCGAACCAAGCACTGAACCGCCTTGTCGGCTATTTATTGCGTCAAGGCGCCAATGTGCGGGTGTATTCACCGACCGTTGAAAACCCGGCGTTTGAGGCGACAGGCGATCTGGTCAGCGTGCCTTCCATCGCCATTCCGGGACGCCCTGAATACCGATTGCCCTTGCGCATATCGCGCGAAATGAAGCGTGATATGGAGGCCTTTGCGCCGAATATCATGCACATTTCTGCGCCCGACCGCGTGGGCCGGTTAATGGCAAAATGGGCCCGCGACCGCGATTTGCCGGTGTTGGCATCGGTCCACACACGCTTTGAAACTTACTTCCGTTATTACAATATGTCGTTTGCCGAGCCACTGGCAGTGGCGTGGCTGCGAAAACTATACCGCAAATGTGATGCGCTGGTCGCCCCATCCGAATCGATGGCGCAGGTGTTGCGCGAACAACGGATGAATTTCGATATCGATATCTGGTCACGCGGTGTGGACCGTGACATTTTCTACCCCGCGCGCCGTGATCTGGCTTGGCGGCAGTCGCTGGGCATCGCCGATGACACACCGGTGATTGGCTTTTTGGGGCGGCTCGTGATGGAGAAAGGGCTTGATGTCTTTTCCGATACTATCGACCAGTTAAACCGCAGGACCGTGGAGCACGCCGTTGTTGTTGTGGGCGAAGGGCCAGCGCGTGGTTGGTTCGAAAGCCGCCTGCCCAAGGCCAAGTTTGTCGGCTTTCAGGGCGGCGCAGACCTTGCCCGCGCAGTTTCCAGCATGGAGATGCTGTTCAACCCCAGCGTCACTGAAACTTTCGGCAATGTAACTTTAGAGGCCATGGCGTGCGGCCTACCGGTCGTCGCAGCCAAAGCAACGGGCAGTCAAAGCCTTGTCGTCGACAATGTCTCCGGCCGCCTAATCACCCCCGGCGCCATCGCGCAATTCGCCGAGGCATTGCGGCTTTATTGCGAAGACCACGCCTTGCGCGGCCAGCACGGCAAAGCCGGTGAGGCGCGCAGCCTTGACTATAGCTGGGACGCGATCAACCAAACGGTCGCCGACACGTACATCCGGCTGATACGCCAGCGCGCGGTGCGAAAGATGGGTACGGGCTGACCGCATGAGCGACCTCTTCGGTCCCGATCCCTCGCAAGCCAGTCCGCAGATTTCGGCACACGCGCCGCTGGCAGATAGGCTTCGCCCGACGGTGCTTGCCGATATTATTGGGCAGGAACATCTAACTGGAGCGGAAGGCGCCATCGGAAGGATGGTGGCATCGGGGCGGATGTCGTCGATGATATTATGGGGACCGCCAGGGACAGGGAAGACGAGCATTGCGCGGTTGCTTGCGGATGCTGTGGGAATGCACTTTCTGTCGGTGTCTGCTGTATTTTCGGGCGTTGCCGATTTGAAGAAAGCCTTTGCCGAAGCGGAGCAAGTTCAGCGCATGGGCAAATCGACGCTTTTGTTCGTCGACGAAATCCACCGTTTCAATCGCGCGCAGCAGGATGGCTTCCTGCCTTTCGTGGAAAAAGGGTTGGTCACGTTGGTGGGCGCGACTACGGAAAATCCGTCGTTTGAATTGAACGCGGCTTTATTGTCGCGGTCACAGGTGATGGTGCTGAAACGCCTTGACGATGCGGCGCTCGACCAACTGCTGAACCGTGCCGAAGCGCTAGAGGGCCGTATGCTGCCGCTTACGCCCGATGCACGCTCGGCCCTTGTCAGCAGCGCTGATGGCGACGGGCGTTTCTTGCTCAACCAGGCGGAGACATTGTTTTCGATCACGCTGGAAAGCCCGCTCGATCCAACCGCAATGGCGGCATTGCTGCACCGCCGGATGCCGGTCTATGACAAGGACCGCGAAGGCCATTACAACCTGATCTCCGCGCTGCACAAATCCTTGCGTGGTTCGGACCCTCAGGCGGCATTGTACTGGATGGCGCGGATGCTGGTCGCTGGCGAGCAGCCGTTGTTCATCCTGCGCCGTCTTGTCCGTTTTGCCAGCGAAGATATCGGTCTGGCTGACCCGCAAGCACTGGTGCAATGTCTGGCGGCAAAGGATGCGTTCGAGTTTTTGGGTTCTCCCGAAGGTGAATTGGCGATTGTACAGGCCTGCTTGTATTGCGCCACCGCCCCCAAATCGAACGCCGCGTATAAGGCGCAAAAAGCCGCGTGGAAGTTAGCGGGAGACACAGGATCGCTGATGCCCCCCGCCAACATTCTTAACGCACCTACCAAGCTGATGAAGGACATTGGCTATGGCAAAGGCTATGCCTATGACCATGATGCGCAAGATGGATTTTCCGGTGCCAATTATTGGCCCGATGACATTCCGCCAACCGAACTCTACGCGCCAGTCGAACGCGGATTTGAAGCCAAAATTCGCGAGCGCTTGGCGCATTGGAACCGGCTGCGGACGGAGCGCGGATAGCTTTTTGTGCCGCCAAGTGATTCAAATTGAATCATAATTTTGGCTAGCCGCATTATGTGAAGCAAAATTTGCTTGAGCGTTGATTCTATGATAGTTTCTACATGCTTTAAATGGCCGCTGGGTCATCAATTGGGGGAGCATCATGGGAACCATACAAATCGCTGGTTATGAATTTGACCAGAGCCTGTTCATGGAATGGGCCGAAAAAATCTTCTTCGCCTTGGCGATTGTCGTCATCACTTGGGCGCTAGCGAAAGCCGCCAAATGGGCCTTTGCCAAGATGGTCGATCAGATCTCTTTCCTGCAACGCGACACATCTAGCGGCGAAAGCGTCGGCATGGCGCTGGGGCGGATCGTCTCGTTGCTTGTGTGGCTGTTCGGCCTGCTTGCGGTGTTGCAACAACTGGGTTTCGACAGTGTCATTACACCTGTTCAGGGCTTGCTTGGCAACTTCATCGGCTATGTCGATAACATCGTCTTTGCAGGCGCGATTTTCTTCATCGGTTCGATGGTCGCGCGCATCGTCCGCGATCTTGTCGAAACTGCACTCAGCACCGTCAATTTTGACAAATGGGCGAACCGCGGCGGGGTTGAGGCTGTAACGGGCAACAGCGCGATCAGCAAAACCATTGGCACAATCGTTTATGTGCTGGTGATTATTCCGGTCGCCATTGCTGCGCTGCAAATGCTGGAAATTTCAGCGATTACCGAACCGGCCATGAACCTGCTGAATATGGTGTTCAAAGCAATACCGTTGATCATCGGGGCCTGTGTCCTGCTGGGCATCGGTTTTGTCCTGTCGCGCTGGATTGCCGGATTGATCCGCGATTTGTTGCCAAGTCTGGGTGCAGACCGTGCGATTGACGAACTGGGTATCTTGCCTGCCGGACGCAGCGCATCGGGTGTGATCGCTACCATGGTCACCATCGCCATCATGGTATTCTTTGCCATTGCCGCAACGGACATGCTTGGCTTCCCGCAACTGACCAGCATATTGAACACCGTGCTGGCACAGGCTGGTAGTGTAGTCTTTGGTGCAGTGTTGATTGCCATGGGTGTGTTGATTGCCAACATCCTGCGCAATCTGATTGCCGATGCAACGGATCAAGGTATCGCATCCAACATCACCTATTGGATTACCATTGGCTTGTTTGTGTTCATCGGGCTGAAACAGATGGCGATTGGCGGCCCCATTGTCGATTATGCCTTTGGCGCGATGGCAGTTGGCGCTGCTGTCGCTTTCGCTCTCGCCTTTGGGCTTGGCGGACGTGATGCAGCGGCGCAGGTTTTGAAAGACTTGCGAGCCGCGCCTGCAAAACCGGCTGCGCCAAAACCCGTTGCACCGCTTGCCGCCAAAACGGTCAAGCGCGCGCCTGCGGCAAAGACGCCTGTTAAAAAGAAATAATCATTGCCGAAACAGCAATCTTGGGCGGGGCCGATGGCCTCGCCCTTTTCTTTTTCGAGAAGTTCACCGATTGGCATTCGATGCGTAATTTCACACAATTTACCTGTATCGACTGGTCGGGCGCAAAGTCGCGTTGGCATAAGGGAATTGCAGTTGCTTCGTGCCGGCTCGGTGCAGACGCGCCAAGCCTGATACCGCCGCCTGACCGGCATTGGACACGATCTGCGATTCTTGATTGGCTGCGCAAGCAAGCCGATAGCGGTCAAGATATGCTAATCGGGCTCGATTTGTCTTTCGGCCTGCCCTTCGCCGACCAACAAGCCTTTTTCCCACAATGGCACGAATCGCCCGCAGATGCGAAGGCACTCTGGGAACTCATCGACTGCACTTGTGCCGATGATTCGCATCTCGCTGCCACGTCCTTTATAAGCCACGCCGACTTTCGCCGACATTTCCGTCATAGCAAGGATGATACCGGCGACCTTTTCGTCGGTGGGCTTGGTAGGCTGCGCCTCGTGGAACATCACCAACGAGAGACACGGCAAGCCAATAGCGCAAGCTGCTTCAACCTTGTAGGTGCGGCTCAGGTTGGGAAATCCAGCCTAACCGGAATGCGCATCTTGCACCAGCTTGATGGCGCCATCCCCATCTGGCCATTCGATCTTGTACCAGACTACGGCCCGGTGATAGTCGAAATCTATACCAGCATCGCAGCGCGCGCCTCGATGGTTTTGGCTGGCGGAAAAAGCAAAATCACGGACGCGAAAACGCTGGATGCAGCGTTGCACAGTTTCCAGTCCGACGCTCATACCCCAATGTCTGGAAGATACACTGACCATGCCACTGATTCGATTCTGACGGCGGCTTGGCTTCGGCAGGAAGCCAAAAATCTAGAATTTTGGAAGCCAAAGTTAATGACCGATGAAATTGCGCAAACAGAGGGCTGGACCTTTGGCGTTAGTTGAGTCTATAGGCGCATGCACGATGCCTGAAAACATAGGCACGCCGGCTTAGCTCAGTTGGTAGAGCACCTGATTTGTAATCAGGGGGTCACGAGTTCGAATCTTGTAGCCGGCACCATTTATCTCAAGGACTTAGCGACGAGCATAACCTTTCCGGGGTGCCTGTCGAGTGCCACGTTATCGAGATTGTTCGCAGAGCCGCGTAGGACAGCGTGTTTCGGGGGAGGAAGTCTCCCCCTGGTCAAAGCCAACAGGCTGTCTTTTCCTCACCCGCCTCAGCGAGGCTCTGCCCCGCAACGCCCCCTAGAATCTGAGCGGGGCTGATGACGCGCTCTTTCACCCCGCCCAAGGGCAGGCTCCAACACTGTTATCAAACCAGTTGACCGAGGCCATATGATCGTAGATATTACAGAAATGCAAAATTGGAAGCGCTTCCAACAACTGAGGCGGAATCGTCGCTTTTTGATTCTAGCAATTGGCTTAAGCTTTCTTGTTGTTTTCACGTTGCAATCGGCCGCCTATGCGCTCGAAGATAATGCGGCGAAGCAAGATTACAAATCTACCGAATTGCGGGTGATGACTTATAATATCCGGCTCGATACTCCGACGGACGGGTTGAACGATTGGGCACACCGGCGCGAAATGCTGACATCGCAGATACACTGGTTGCAACCTGATATTTTCGGACTGCAGGAAGTTGTCTTCACTCAAAAGCAATATATCGCCAACGCATTCCGCTTCGATTTTGCATTGGTTGGTGTTGGCCGCGATGATGGCAAAGATGGGGGGGAATCATCGCCAATTGGCTACAACATCCACCGTTTCAAACTGATGGATAGCGGTACCTTTTGGCTTTCGCCAACTCCGGATGTGCCCTCAAAGGGGTGGGACGCCGCCTATCCTCGCGTCGCCACATGGGCGCGATTGCGCACAAAAAAGGGCGGCAAGATGATCCTCGTGATGAACACGCACTGGGACCACATCGGCGTCGAAGCGCGCAAACAATCAGCGTTGCAGGTGAAGCAGTGGTTGATTGCACACCGCAAGGCGAAGGATCATGTGATTGTCATAGGAGATTTCAACGCGGAACCAGACAGCGAGCCTCTCGCTATTCTCACCGACCTAAAGAGCCCGGTGTGGTTGCGCAGTGCAGCGCTCAATTCGACCGCAAAGCCATTCGGCCCCAAGGGGACATTCAACGATTTCAAACTCCAGCCCGAAACGGAACGAACAATCGATCATATCTTGGTCGGCGGGCAAAAAGGCGGCGAGATATGGATCAGCCATTACGCTGTTATTGCGCAGAATGTGGACGGACGGATGATCTCGGATCACTATCCAGTGCTGGCGGATATAGGGCTGAACTAGTCGAGAATGTGACGCAACGCCGTTATCAACGCGGAATAATGCCACTGCCCGTCCACGACATGATGCGCAGCAACATTGGGCAGTGCGCGCGCCAGCCATTCGGACATCATTGGCGGTGACCAGCAGTCAGCGCTACCCTGCGACAAGGCCGTTGGGATCGCAATAAGCTGCGTCGTCGCAAAGGCATGCTAACCCTTATCATCAGGGGGCGAAATTACTTGAAAGATTGGACCTGCGTATTGCTTCGCACTAACCTCAATCCTATGAACCGACATATGCTTCTTGTTCCTGCGGCATTGATTTTGGCAAGCTGCGCGAACACGCTTCCTCGCCCGGGTGAACAACGTACCATGGCGGCCACTGCGGACGTCAGCTATCCATATCTGATGTTCATACCTAAACTGCGGGTTCAGCGGGCCAACGGATTGCCGCTGCTGATCTTCCTTCACGGGTCTGGCGAGCGCGGCGCTGACATTGAAAAAGTTAAGGTCCATGGGCCACCAAAGTTGGTTCAAGTAAGGCCAGATTTTCCCTTTGTGACTGTTTCACCTCTGCTTGAGGCCGAAGGTGATTGGGATGTAGGCAAGCTTGATGCCATGCTGGCCCAAGTTCGGCGTAAAGTGCATGTCGATCCCGCGCGAATCTATCTCACCGGGCTCAGCAGAGGT
>JBEBKE010000062.1:0-13086 GCA_040079555.1 Sphingorhabdus sp.
TATCTCTGGTCCGAAACGATGGATGCCGACACTTGGGCCGCGTTCACCGAAAAAGGCGATGTTTGGGACAAGGAAACCGCTGCGCGCTTCCGCCTGATGCTGCTGTCGACCGGTAACGAGACTGACCGCGCAGAGGCGTACCGCGCGTTCCGCGGGCGCGATCCGGATGTGAAATACATCATGAAAAAACGTGGCTTTCCGGTTCCGAGTGAGGAACCCTCGGCGGAAGAAATCGAATCAATTGTCACGACAGCGAAGTAGGATGCGTAAAGCAGCGATGCTCCAAGTGACAGAGTAGACAAATAGGGCGGGGGAAACTCCGCCCTTTTTGATTCCGCACCGCCCTTCCGATTCTGCTTGCGCGAACTACCATATGATATAAATATGATATCATCTTTTAACGGAGGGCAATAATGTCTGATTCGTCCAATTTAAACAGCAGCCGTGAACGTTCGGCACAGACCTTTAGCGGCTATTTGATGTTCGCCATCGCGCTTGTGTTGTTCGGCATCTGGATCTGGTCGATCTTTGCAGCAGTAGCCGTTGGCGGATCACCCGGCACGATTGGCGGAAGTGTAGCCTGGTTCTTCGCTTTCTGTATCGCCTCGTCGGGCTTTTACATGCTCCAACCCAATCAGGCTGCGTCGATCACGATGTTTGGAGCCTATCAGGGCACCGACCGCAAAGAAGGCCTGCGTTGGGTGTGGCCTTGGATGAGCGCCAGCAAAATCTCGGTCCGTTCGAACAATCTGATTTCGGACAAGATCAAGGTCAATGATCTGCGTGGCAACCCGATTGAGATTGCGGCACAAGTCGTCTGGCGCGTGACCGATACGGCACAGGCGTTGTTTGACGTCGATGATTATAAAGCATTCGTTATGGCGCAGATCGAGGCCGCTGTACGCGCCATCGGTTCGCGCTACCCCTATGATGATATCGAGCATAAAGAAATAACCTTGCGCGGCAATCATGACGAGGTCGGCGGCGAACTTCGCGTTGCATTGTCCGAACGATTGGCCGTGGCCGGGATCAGCGTTGACGAATGCGGGTTTACGCATCTGGCCTATGCCCCCGAAATCGCCGGGGCCATGCTCCGCCGCCAACAGGCACAAGCCGTGGTCGCCGCACGCCAGACGTTGGTCGAGGGTGCCGTTGGCATGGTCGAAATGGCGCTTGGCCTGCTCGCCAAAAAGGGCGTGGTCGATCTGGATGACGAACGTAAAGCGGCGATGGTATCGAACCTGATGGTCGTGCTGTGCGGTGAACGCGATACCCAGCCTGTGGTGAATACTGGCACGCTTTATAGCTAAGGACGGCGCGTTGGTTGCTCCCCAGAAACCCTTGGCGAAAAAGGCGTTTCCACTCCGCCTCGACCCATCCCTGTTTGCGGCGGTCGAGCGAGCGGCAGCGGGTGATTTCCGCAGCGCCAATGCAGAGATTGAGGTGCTTTTGCGCGAGGCATTGGCGCGGCGCGGGGTTAAGGTATTGGTCAGCAAAAGTCCCAAGCGCGGGCGTCCGCCGAAAGAAGGAACATAAAGATGCTGCATCATTTTTTGGATAAAGGCCCCTGGTTCCGGGCGAAACGATTTGGCTATGGCTCTGGCCTGCCCTTCAAGTGGCAGGGTTGGGTTCTGCTGTTGTCGCACATTGCCGTGATTATAGGAGTGGTCGTTCTCGTGCAGGACAAACCGACAGTCTTTACGCTGTTGGTCTTGCTGATTGCGCTCGTGCCGATGCCCATCTACGCAGCGCGTACCGAAGGTGGCTGGAAATGGCGCTGGGGTGGTTGGGATAAGTACGATTGAGCGCCTAAGCACTCAGCTTCGCCCAAGCCAGCTCCGCAAATTCGCACAATAAAGGCCGCGTATCGCGCGGATCGATAATATCCTCGACACCGAATTTCTCAGCCGTGCGGAATGGCGACGTCACCGCGTTCAGCCGCAGCTTAATCTCCTCCAACTTCGCCGCCGGATCAACCGCCGCTGCAATCTCTGATTTATACGCTGCCTCCAGCCCGCCCGCGATGGGCAGGCTACCCCAATCACCGCTGGGCCACGCGAAACGATATTGAAATGCTTCGCCATTCGACATTGCGCTGCCTGCGATTCCATAGGCACGCCGGATGATGACGCTGGCCCAGGGCACAGTCGCTTTATACACCGCATTCATCGCCTCTACGCCGTAGCGGATGGTGCCAGACCGCTCTGCATCCAGCCCGATCATGAACCCGGGATTATCGACCAGATGCACTACGGGTAGCTGGAACAATTCCGCCATCTCGACAAAGCGTTTGACCTTTTGCGAAGTCAACGCGTCCCATGATCCGCCCAGAAAAGTTGGGTCCGACGCCAAGACGGCCACCGGCCAGCCGTCCAATCGCGCAAAGGCGGTGATCGCCGCACGGCCCCAACGGTGACCCATTTCAAATACGCTGCCTTGATCGAACACCGCGTTCATCACAGCGCGCATCGAATACACTTGTTTGTCTTCACGCGGGACGATGGACAGCAGCATGTCATCGCGCCGGTCAATGGGATCATCACAGGCGGTGCGCGCCGCGTGCTTGCCAACCGATGGCGGCAGATACGATAAAAAGGCGCGGGCGCGGGCAAAGGCTTCGTCTTCGGTTGCGACTTCTTCATCGACTACGCCATTGCGGGCGTGAATGTCGCTGCCGCCAAGCTCTTCTTTGGTCAGTGACTCGCCAATTTGTGCCGCGACCACTGGCCCGGCAGCGAACAATTGGGACAGCCCCTTTACCATGATCGAATAATGGCTGGCGACAGTGCGCGCTGCACCCAGCCCAGCCGTCGGCCCCAATGCCAAGGCGACGACTGGAACCGTTTCCAGATTTTTGACGATGTCGCCCCATCCCGGCACCATAGGCACATAAGTATAGCCGGTATCCTCCAGCGTTTTGACCGAACCGCCACCGCCGGTGCCATCTATCATGCGGATCAGCGGCAGGCCCATAGTGTGCGCCATCTTTTCACACTGAACGAACTTGCGATGCAATGCCGCATCCGCCGCGCCGCCGCGAACGGTGAAATCATCGGCACTGGCAACCACGTGTCGCCCATTGATTTTTGCCCGCCCAAAAATGAAGTTCGACGGCGCAAAATCGGCCAGATTCAAATCTGATTCATAGTTTGCCTTGCCCGCGATTTTCCCAATCTCGCGGAAAGATCCCGCATCAACCAACCGCTTCAGCCGCTCGCGCGCATCCAGCTTACCCTGCCCATGTTGCCGCGCCAGTTTCTCCTCGCCACCCATTTTCTCGGCAAGCGCTTCGCGGCGGCGAAGGTCTTCAACCTCTTTGTCCCAGCTCATGCGCTTTCTCCAGAACCCGCAGAAAACTTGGCAAGTTCACACTGAAATCGGTGTTTTCGCGGGGCGATAAAGACAGGCTGTTTCATGCCGCCAAAGCTAGACGGATTTTGGGTGAGTAGGACAGCATTATTTCAGCGGCGTTTCTAAAACCGCATCGCCACGCTTACGCCCGCGCTTTTGCTGTCGCCCCATGGCATGACGAGCGCTTCACGTTCACTATGGCGGTTGGTGATCAGGAACCCTGTCGCGGTGCCGATGCCAGCGCCTACGACTACGTCATACCAATGATGCTTGTCCGCTTGCACGCGGGCGAGGCCGACAAAGCTTGCAACAACCATCGCGGGTATGCCGACCTTTGATCCTTGACGGTTGAACAGTGTCGACGCGGCGGCAAAGGCTGTGCTGGTATGGCCCGAGGGAAAGCTTTTCCGGTCGCTGCCGTCGGGGCGCAGTTCGGGGAAAGCTTCTTTCAATCCGGTGGTCACAAGCGCCGATGCGCCGATAGAACCAAATGCCTGAAACGCGCCTTGTTTATCACCTTTGGCAACGGGCACGCCAAGCGCAGCGATCGTCAGTCCGGCGACGCCAATGTCGCTGGCGGTGGCCCATGCTTTTTCGTCTTTGGCTTGGGCTGATACGGGGCAGAGGCTGATAACAAGCGGTAGGCAGATGACTTTGACTAGCATCTTCATCGATGGAATTCCTTGTTCGGAGTTGCGACTGACGCAGCCTGTAGCCCCCTGTCGACACAGCCGCTATACGGCTTTAGCAGCAAGCATAGGCGCGGCAATTGCCATCGCGCCTGCCGCTGACTATATCCCCCTCATGTCCTCCATACGCCCTTGGCGCGATATCGCGCGTCGCCCGTCTCGCCAGATCATGGTTGGTTCCGTTCCCGTTGGTGGCAATGCGCCGATAACGGTGCAGACGATGACCAACACGCTGACCAGCGACGTCAAAGCCACCGTTGACCAGATCCGCCGGTGTGAAGATGCAGGCGTCGATATCATCCGCGTTTCGTGCCCAGATGTGGAGAGTACCGCCGCGCTGAAACAGATTGTTCGCGCGGCGCAGGTTCCCATCGTTGCCGACATCCATTTCCATTACAAACGCGCGCTGGAGGCAGCGGATGCAGGCGCGGCGTGTCTGCGGATTAACCCCGGCAACATCGGTTCGGCAGAACGCGTCAACGAAGTCGTCAACGCGGCCAAGGCGAACGGCTGCGCGATCCGCATCGGTGTGAACGCGGGGTCGTTGGAAAAAGATCTGCTCGAAAAATATGGTGAGCCTTGTCCAGAAGCGCTGATTGAATCCGCGCTCGACCATATCAAGCTGCTGCAAGACCGCGACTTTCACGAATATAAGGTCGCGGTGAAGGCGTCTGACGTTTTCCTTGCGGTTGCAGCCTATATGGGGTTGGCCGAAGCCGTCGATTGCCCGCTGCATCTGGGGATTACAGAGGCGGGCGGGTTGATCGGCGGCACAGTGAAATCCTCTATCGGCATGGGTAATATGTTGTGGGCGGGCATCGGCGACACCATCCGTGTTTCGCTGTCAGCGGAACCCGAAGAAGAAGTCCGCGTCGGCTATGAAATCCTGAAATCCCTTGGCTTGCGCACCCGCGGCGTCCGCGTGGTCAGCTGCCCGTCTTGTGCCCGCCAAGGCTTTGACGTGATCCGCACCGTGCAAAAACTGGAAGACGCGCTGGGCCATATCAAAACCCCAATGTCGCTCTCCGTCCTTGGCTGCGTCGTCAACGGCCCGGGCGAAGCGCGCGAAACCGACATCGGCATCACCGGCGGCGGCAATGGCAAGCATATGGTGTATCTATCGGGCGTCACCGACCATCATGTGCAAGACGACGATATGATCGGGCATATCGTGAAACTGGTCGAGGCGAAAGCAGCGGAGATAGATGCGGGGACAAGTGTCAGCATGGACACGCTGCACGGGAAAGCGGCTTAGGTCTGTTGACTCAATTTAGGTCCTGTCCTAAGCGTTGGGTCCTAAGGAGTCCGCAATGTCCTACCATGCCAAGCTGATCAAAGGCGGCAAAATCGTTATACCCGCTGAACTGCGTCGTGAGTTCGGTTTCAAGGAAGGCGACACTGTCGTTTTGGAGCGGGATGGAAACGCATTGGTATTAAAAAGTTATAAGCAGGTGTTGAGCGAGATACAGGCTAAAGTAAAATCGCTCATGAAACACCCATTTACGGTCGATGACTATATTGCTGAAAAGCGCAGGGAAGCCGAAAGCGAGTGAGTCACCTCGTCGATGCATCCGCAGTTTTGACTTTCATCCTGCAAGAGCCGGGTTCCGAAAATGCGGAACGCTGGTTGTTTGGAGCGAGCATATCTACCGTCAATCAAAGTGAAGTATTACGGAAATTGGTAGATAGTGGACTGCAAATGGCCGACGCACTGCAACAGCTTGACCGCTGCGAACTCGACATCCTGAACTTTGACAGGAACCAAGCCGTTGAAGCGGCACGATTAAGGCCTTTAACGCGGCATCTTGGGCTTTCTTTTGCAGATCGGGCCTGTCTGGCGCTTTGTATCCTCAATGACTTGCCCGTTTACACCGCCGACAAGGATTGGAGCAAACTCGACCTTGGTATCGACATCAGGCAGATTCGCTAAGCTATGACCAATTCCATCCGTCCCGCCACGCGCAGCGACCTCCCGCTCATCGCGCAATTCATCCGTGATCTGGCGGAGTATGAAAAGCTCGCGCATGAGGTGCGTTTTGACGAGGCGGTGTTGGGGGATCGGCTGTTTGGATCTCGCCCTTATGCGGAGGTGTTGATCGGCGAGATTGACGGCACGCCCCAAGGCTTTGCGCTTTTCTTCCACAATTTTTCGACTTTTGAAGGCAGGCCCGGGATTTATTTGGAGGATCTGTTCGTGCGGCCAGAAGCGCGGGGCTCTGGGTTGGGCAAAGCTTTGCTGAAAGCACTGGCGGCGTTGGCTGTCGAACGCGATTGTGCGCGGCTCGAATGGTCGGTGCTGGACTGGAATGAACCGGCGATTGTGTTTTACCGATCGCTGGGGGCAAAATCGATGGACGGTTGGACAATAAACCGCGTCGACGGGGACGCGCTTCAGGAGCTTGCAACATGATACGCAGTGTTTTGGCCGCAGCATTTGCCCTGCTGTTGGCAAGCCCGCTCCCGTCAGCTGCGAAAGAGGTTGAGGTAGGTCAACCCGAGGCAAGCCCTTATGATGCCAAAGCCGATGCCAAGGCAGAGGTGGATGCAGCGCTTGCACGGGCCAAAACGGGCAACCGCATGGCCATTATCGTGATGGGGGCCAACTGGTGCCATGATAGCCGCGCGCTGGCAGGTTGGTTCGCGCAGCCCCGGTTCGCCGCGATGATCGTCTCGCGGTACGAACTCGTCTATGTCGATGTGGGGTATAAGGACCGCAATATCGACATCGCGCGCCGCTTTGGACTGAAATCGATCAAAGGCACGCCGACGGTGATGATCGTTAATGGCAATGGAAAGCTGCTCAACAAAAAGGATGCGCCAACGTGGCGCAACGCCGCCAGCCGCAGCGAACAAGCAATCTATAAAGCGTTTGCCGAGTTTACCCCGGGTTAAGTCGCCGCTGCTACACTGTGCGGCTTATGTGGAAACAGGTGTTGCCTTTATTTGTCGTTGCGGTGCTCGTCGGCTGGTTCATGCCGGCGAACGATCCGATGGCCAAAAAGGCGGAGGCTGCCTCGGTTGCAGAAAAGCCAAAAATCGGCACAGAACCGTCAGGTTTTGACGACATTCCGGCCAACTTTTCTGACAGCAAAGGGGTTGTGCTAACGCGCGCTGAGGACGGGCATTATTACGCGCCGGGCAATGCGGATGGCGCGGCGCTGCGGTTCTTGGTTGATACTGGTGCTAGCGTGGTGGCGCTGACGGAAAGTGATGCAGCCTCGCTGGGTCACTATCTTAACCCAGGTGAATTGACTGTTGTTGGACGCGGAGTCAGCGGCGCGGTTCAGGGGAAAGCGATCACGATCAGCCGGCTGTCGGTCGGCGATATCTCAGCTGAAAATGTGCCAGCGGTGATTATCCCAGAGGGGCTGCCAGTGTCGTTGCTTGGCCAGTCTTTCCTGTCAAAAATCGCGCATGTCACGATCAGCGATAACCGGATGACGCTAAAGAACTAACTGCGTTCCAGCAAAAACACCGCATGTTCGGCCAGTAAATTGGCCACTCGCGCGCCGCGTTCCTTTTCGCCGCTCAAATACCATTCGCCTTTGATCGCATAGCCGCGGTCAGCGACGAAGCTTTTGAAATCGCGAATCGTCACATGGTGGATATTTGGCGTGTCGTACCAGCGGTGCGGCAGCTGTTTGGTCACCGGCATCCGCCCGCCCAGCATATGCGCAAAACGGATTTTCCACTGTGCAAAATTGGGGAAGGAGACAAAGGCTTGCTCGCCGATGCGGAGCAATTGGTCGAGCACAAGGTCTGGCCGACGCGTTGTCTGCAAAGTCTGGCTTAGGATTGCGTAGTCGAACCCCTTGTCGGGATAATCGCTCAGATCCGTGTCCGCATCACCCTGCACCACTGCCAATCCGCGCGCGACGGCGGCAGAAACATTGGCCGACTCAATTTCGAGTCCGCGGGCATCAACACCCTTTTGATCGCGTAACGCCGCCATTAGTGCTCCATCGCCGCACCCGACATCAAGCACGCGCGCGCCGCTGCGAATATTATCGGCGATAATGGAGAGATCGGGGCGGAGAGTTGTCACAGCCCACCTGCTTTCAAAAATCCGTCGACTATGCGGTTCATTTCCGGCGCATCAAGCAGGAAGGCGTCATGGCCAAAGGGGCTGGATAATTCGACAAAGCTAGCGGCGGCTCCGGCGGCGTTGAGCGCGCGGACGATGGATTTGGACTCGACCGTGGGGTATAACCAGTCAGTATCAAAGCTGATCAGACAAAAACGCGTGCGCGTGTCTTTGAACGCGGCAGCTAGACTGCCGTTATGCGCCTCTGCCAGATCATAATAATCCATCGCGCGGGTGATGTAGAGATAGCTGTTGGCATCGAACCGCTCAACAAAGCTGAGGCCTTGATGCCGCAAATAGCTCTCGATTTGGAAATCGGCATCAAAGCCAAAGCTTTTGGCTTCTCTATCTTGCAGCTGCCGCCCGAATTTCTGCGTCAGGCCTTCTTCAGACATATAGGTGATGTGCGCCGCCATGCGTGCAACCGCGAGCCCGGCGTCGGGCTGATCTATTGATCCATAATAAGCGCCATTTTGCCAGTTAGGGTCCGCCATAATTGCTTGGCGGCCAACCTCGTGAAAGGCGATGTTTTGTGCGCTGTGCCGTGCGGTCGACGCGATGACGATGGCGGATTGCACGCGATCAGGAAATAGCGACGCCCAAGTTAGCGCCTGCATCCCGCCCATCGACCCGCCGATAACGCAAGCGAGTTTTTCGATGCCCAGATGGTCGAGCAGTATCGCCTGCGCGCGCACCATGTCGGCGATGGTGATGACCGGAAATTCCATGCCATAAGGCGCGTCGGTACCGGGGTCGAAACTCGCCGGGCCGGATGATCCCATGCAGCTACCCATGACGTTGATGCAGATCACGCAATACCGGTCCAGATCAATCGGTTTGCCATGACCGACCATGTTGACCCACCAGCCTTGCTTTCCCGTCACCGGGTGCTGGGATGCGACATATTGGTCCATGGTCAGTGCGTGGCAAACAAGGATGGCGTTGGATTTATCCGGGTTCAGTTGCCCGTAAGTTTCATAGGCAAATTCAACGGGCGCAAATTGGGCGCCGCTATCGAGCTTCACCGGCCCCAGCAGTTTTGTCCGCCTGTCGAGGCCAAATCGCCCATCGTCGTTCATGTTTTGCGACATATCAGCGTGGGTGGATGTGGCAAGCTTGGATATTTTTGTTTCACACGAAGGGCGCGAAGATTTTTAAGAGGGCAGTGTAATTTGCATAGCTTGATCGCGCAGCGACTGTTCATGCGGAGTGCGCTGCGCGCGCGTCCGTCCGGGACTGCACCAACATCTTAAAAATCTTCGCGTTTTTCGCGTGAAACAAGTTGGCACAACGCCCACAGTGAAAAAGTACGGTGCAGTTGCACGCCAACCTTACCCCCGCTATGCCGCGCGGCATGAATAGTCCTGTCGCCAAACCCTGGATCAACGCCATTCACGCTTATACGCCCGGCAAGGCGAAAAGCGACGATGGCCGTGTGCTGATCAAATTATCCGCCAATGAAAACCCATTGGGATGCAGCCCCGATGCCGCTGCGGCTTTGGTTGAGGCGCGCAATACCCTTGCCCGTTATCCCGATCCAGCAAGCAACGCTCTGCGCGACGCATTGGCGAAGGCGTATGATTTGGAGCCGGAACAGATCGTCTGCGGCACCGGTTCCGACGAACTGCTGAACCTGATCGCGATGGGATATGCGGGCGCGGGGGATGAAATCATCTATGTTCGCTATGGCTTTTCGGTGTACGATATCGCCGCGCGCAAATGTGCCGCAACGGTCGTCGTCGCGCCGGACAAGGATTACGGCACCGATGTCGATGCGCTGCTTGCGCTGGTGACGGACAAAACCCGCGTGGTGTTTGTTGCCAATCCCAACAATCCGACCGGAACCTATTGCGACGATTCCGAAATCAAACGGCTTCATGCGGGGCTGCCCGCCGATTGCGTTCTGGTGCTCGATCAAGCCTATGGCGAATATCTGGACGATGACGGTCCGGCGGCGTTTAATCTGGCGCGCCAACACGGCAATGTCCTGATCACCCGCACCTTTTCCAAAATTTTTGGATTGGCCGCAGAACGCATTGGCTGGTGCTATGGGCAACCGGACTTAATCACAACGATGAACCGTATTCGTGCGCCGTTTAACGTGACGGCAGCGGGGCAGGCGGCGGCGATCGCGGCGCTTGGCGACACCGCCTTCGTTACGCAAAGCCGCGCGCATAATGCGCAGTGGTGCGAATGGATGGCGGCGGAATTTGCCGCTTTGTCCAACCACGGCCTGAAAGTCATCCCCAGCTGGGCGAACTTTCTGATGGTGATGTTTGAAGGCGCAGTTAGTGCGGAGACAGCGTATAACGGTCTGATGGATGCGGGCTATATTGTCCGCTGGTTACCCGGTCAGGGGCTGGGCAGCGGCTTGCGGATTACCATCGGTAGCGAAGATGAAAATCGCGGCTTGATGACTGCCTTGCGCGCAATTTTGGAAAGCCACAAATAATGCTACCATTTGCGCGTATCTCCATCATCGGGCTTGGTTTGATCGGGTCATCGGTGGCGCGGGCGGTAAAGGCGGCGATGCCTGACGTGCGCGTAACTGGCTTTGATGCGGATGCTGATGTCCGCAAACGCGCGCGGGCGTTGCAAATTTGCGATGATGTTGCCGATACAGCGGGAACAGCGGTGATTGATGCCGGGCTCGTCATATTGTGTGTGCCTGTCGGCGCGATGGGCGCCGTCGCGCTCGATATGCGCGCTGACCTACCAACCGATGCGATTATCAGTGATGTGGGCAGTTGCAAACAAAGCGTCGCGGAGGCGTTGGCCGAGGCGCTGCCCGGCGCAATTATCATCCCGGCACATCCGGTCGCAGGCACGGAAAAAAGCGGTCCCGATGCAGGCTTTGCGACATTGTTTCAGGGGCGCTGGTGTATCTTGACTCCGCCCGAAGACGCGCCAGAGGCAGCGGTTGAGGCGCTGAAAACTTTCTGGGAGCGATTGGGCGCGGATATCGAGATTATGGATGCAAAGCACCATGATCTGGTCCTCGCGATTACCAGCCATCTGCCGCATTTGATCGCCTATACCATTGTGGGTACCGCCGATGACCTGGGCGAAGTGACACAAAGCGAAGTGATCAAATACTCCGCTGGCGGCTTCCGCGATTTCACCCGCATTGCGGCATCAGATCCGGTGATGTGGCGCGATGTGTTTTTGAATAACAAAGAAGCAGTGTTGGAAATGCTTCAACGTTTTTCCGAAGACTTGACCGCGCTACAACGCGCAATCCGCTATGGCAAAGGCGACGAATTGGAAACATTATTCAACCGCACACGCGACATAAGACGGTCGATTGTTGAACAGGGGCAGGACGATGATGCCCCCGATTTCGGACGGCGGCATTAGGCGTTCTACGAGGCTGGGCTGCTGTCCACATTTTTCAGAAAATGGCGCAATGTGGAATAGTGTGAGAGGCCTTTCAGGTAATGACGCGCAACGACATTTGGTAAGGCCTTTTGCAGTGCATCAGCCATTGCAGGCGGAGTCCAATTATCCATTTCACCTTGCCATAATGTTATTGGCTGTGTGACCTTCGGTAGAGTTGCAGACCAGTCAGTGACATAAAATTCAATTTCACGCCGGTACGTGTTGGCATTTTGCCCCAAAGACTGCCCGATTATCATAGCCATAGAATTCTGGAATGCAGAGTTGTTGGCGAGTTGAAGGTCTTGACCGGCGGCATTTGCAAAGACTGCTTTGACTAAAAGGGATGGCATCCAGCGTGCGGCCCATGACTGTATTTTTACCAATACCGAAAATAGGGTCGTGCTCGTCCGCGCAGTTTGGAACACAGCTTTTCCGGCCATGTCATCCAAAAAATCACCCAAGCTGAGGGGCGCTGCGGCGGAGATAAGATCAATTTTTTCGACTCGATTTTCAAGACGCTCTGCAATCTGAAGGGCCAAAAATGCGCCAAGTGAAAAGCCGATAAGGCGGATCGAGCCATGTGGAAAACGCTCCGCGATCTGTATAGCGATGGCATCTAGATACGAATGGATGTTTCCGTCAGGGCAGCTACCATCGCGCGAAGGCACAAAAAATTCAGAAAATGCATTTTGCTTCGCGTCACCAAACAACGCCAGCTCGTTAGCGGAACCGGGCAAGCCATGAAAATAACAAATTTGCGGCATTTTATCCATTCAAAGCATTGATAGCGGCATGAACTTTTGCCTCCACCTCTTCGCGCGATAGGCCCGGGGCAATGGTTTCGCCGACTTTGTATGTCATCACGCCTTTATGCCAATAGGGCTTGCCTTTTGGGGTTAGCTTTCCGCTGTTCACGGCAATCGGCACCACCGGCATATTCAGCAATTTGTACAAACCGGCAAAGCCCGATTGTAGTGGTGGACACTCCCCATGGCGCACGCGCGTTCCTTCGGGAAAAATTACAATCGGCCGGTCTGCGGCTTTAATCTCTCTCGCCAGCTTTATCATTTCGCGCAATCCGCTTGCCCCGCCCTCGCGGTCAACAGGGATCATGCCATAGGCTTTGGCAGCGGTGCCCCAGCAGGGAATGTCGAACAGTTCGCGCTTTGTGACGACGGCGGGCAACGTAAACATGCGCGGCATGTCGATCGTTTCAAACATGCTTTCATGTTTGATCGCAAACAGTACCGCGCCGCTTGGCAGCACGCCGTCAACACGCGTTCGGATCCCCAATATCCAACGCGCTGCCCAATGGTGAAAAACACTCCAACCGCGCACCGCCGACCGAAGCAGTCGGACCGAGGTATAGGTACCTATAAATGCGCCAACAACATAGGGCACAGAGCCAATGTAAAAGACAATCCCAAACAGCAATGACCGCAACAGGAACATGGGGCCTAAATCCCCACGAGCGCCGCAAGGCCTCGCAGCCAATATTTGTGATATTCGGTGAAAAGAATAGGGAAAGTCGGCTTGGTCGGTACGGCGTCTTCGATCACCGTTACGCCTTCGGGTAACGCGAGT
>JBEBKE010000063.1:0-12853 GCA_040079555.1 Sphingorhabdus sp.
AGCGCATTCAATTCCATGAAAGAATTTTTCGTACGGGCGTCCCGCGTGGAATAAAAGGGATTGGAGAATTACGGTGGCCCAATTACGGTGACAGCTTACCTAACCCCTTAATTCCAATAACGCCCCGCTTGAGCCGACCACAAGCCGCGGAAGGGACGCGAGATGCATGTCGCCGGTTCTCTAAACAGCGCTGCCTTGCACTGCTAAGCGCGCTTTGCCTTTACCGCCGTGTTGGCTTCAACCACAGGCCGCGCGACATCATCCCTAAACAAAGGCGTCACAGCAACGTCGCGTTTATCCACGGAACGCAGATTGCTCAGCTGGTCGGCGGGTACCGCCTTGCTGTAGAGAAAGCCTTGCACTTCGCTGCACCCTTGGCTGCGTAGCTCTTCGACTTGTGCTTGCCGTTCAACGCCCTCTGCTGTGGTGGTCATGCCCAGGCTTTGCGCGAGCCCGACAACGGAGCGGACGATCGCTTGGCAATCGGGGCGGCTGTCGATTTCGTCGATGAAGCAGCGGTCGATCTTGATCTTGCTGAACGGAAAGCTCCGCAGATAGTTGAGCGAGCTATAGCCCGTGCCAAAATCATCGAGCGCAATGTCTACGCCAATCTCGCGCATTTTGTGCAGCGTTTCGATATTGGCATCGCTGTCTTGCATCAGCACCGTTTCGGTAATTTCAAAACAGACGCGGGCCGGGTCGATGCGGTTCGATGCGATGCCGTTAATAATCGTGCTGATCAGCCCGGGGCTGCGCATTTGTGCAGGCGACAAGTTGATCGAGACGGTATGATGATCGGGCCAATTGGCCAGATCGCGCATCGCTTGGCGGATCACCCATTCGCCCAACTGGACGATCAGGCCGGTTTCCTCTGCGATGGGAATAAAGGTCGATGGCATAACGATGCCGCGTGTCGGGTGGACCCAGCGGACGAGCGCTTCATAGCCGGTAATCTCGCCGGTGATTGTGTCGACCAACGACTGATAATGCAGCCGCATTTCATGCTTGGCGAGTGCCCCACGCAGGTCCATTTCGATTAACCGGCGTTGTTGCGCGGCTTCATCCATACCTGTTTCATAGCGCACAGCACGGTTTCGCCCTGCGCCTTTGGCGGCGTACAGCGCAAGGTCGGCATTGCGGAGCAGATCCTCTACATCATTGCCGTCTTGGGGCGCAGCCGCGATGCCGATGGTGGTGCCGACAACAACATCATGATCGCCCAGCGAGAAGCTTTTCGACATGGCTTGGATTATCCGCGCGGCAACAGCCTCGGCGTCTTTGACGCGGGCACCCGTTAGCAGGATGGCGAACTCATCGCCGCCCAGCCGCGCCAGCATATCGCGCTTGCCGATGATCGATTCCATCCGTCTTGCCGCGCCTTGCAACAGCTTGTCGCCGACGCCATGACCCAGCGTGTCGTTGACCGCTTTGAAATGGTCTAAATCCATGAACAACAGCGCAACCCGTTCATCGCGACGCAGCGCATGGTAGAGATGTTCGTTGAACATGAACCGGTTGGGCAAGTCAGTCAGGCCGTCATAATGCGCCATATAGCTGACTTTTTCTTCAGCCTGCTTTTGTGCCGTAATGTCGGTGACGACGCCGCGGAATATGACTTCGCCCTCGCGCACTGATTTGCCCGATATCGACCACCAGCGACGTTCCCCGCCGATGGATAACGACACGATCTGGTTGCGGATCGAATGGCCGTTGCGGGCACGGCTGCGCAGTTCCAACTTGGCGGCTTCATCGTCCAGCAAGTCAACAAAACGCATCCCTTCGAGTGTTTCCAGCGGGCGTTGCGCTGCTGTGCCAAAGCGTTTCGACGGTGACACGATGCAGCCTTCGCGGTTTACTGCAACCAGCCAGTCGGCACCCTGTTCGGTATGGTCGTGCAGCAACAGGCGGATGGTGTTGCGCGATCGGTTAAGCTCTTGTTCGCGCACGCACCCATGGACAAAGCTTTTCGCATTGGCGCGAATGCTGGCCATCAAAACGCCCAGAAAACACAGCAGTAAGCCCAGCGCACTATAGGTTGCCATGCTGTCAGCGAGGAGCAGCCCAACAACAGCGCCCGGTGTGCAGGCAAGGACATAGCCCATGGCCGCAGGACCAATGGTGCGATAGCTGATTGCGCCCGCGCTCATCATACCTGCGCCGATGATCCCGGCAAAAATCGCTTGATCCGTGTCACCAAAGCCGAACATCGCAGCGGATGCCAATCCCCACAGCCCGCCAAAGCCGATAGCGTTAAACACCAGTTGGCGGGTGAGTTGCTCTAACTTTCCGATTTCCAGCCTTACCACCGATACGTGACCCGCGATTGCCATGCGCCAGCCGATCAGGCCGCCCAGCGTGCACCAGAACGCCGCGATAAAGCCAAACGGGATAATGCCGTAAAACAACCATGTGGTGATGCTGGCGTTGACCAGATTGCCTATCGCTGCCCCTCGCGCATTGCGGGCGTTTTCCGCCAGCTGGCGCTGCGCAACGCGGCGTCCGGTTTTGGGAAGCGCGGTGTCGCTTAGCTTGGCCGTGATGGCGGGGATGGATGATAGGCTAGTCATTGGTCGTCAGCCAAATAGCCGCACAATCATAATAATTTGTTATTGCGCGACAAATTTAGGCGATTTTACCTGTCTTTTGGAAAATTTCCCGCTGCGATTGCCAAGGCGTCAGCCGTGCTGCTAACGCGCCCGCATGATCGATAGCACACACAATGCGCCAGACCTTGTCACCCAATTAGAGGATCTGTTGACCGTAACCCGCATGGGCGATGGCTGGTATCTGGGAAAGCGGCGGATCGATGGCGTCGGTCGTGTTTTCGGCGGGCAGGTGATTGCGCAAGCGCTGGCGGCGGCGCAGGATACCGTTTCATCGGAACGCGTGGCGCATTCACTCCACGCCTATTTCATGCGTGCTGGCAGCGAGGACTATGAAATCACATTCCGCGTCGAGCGGGATTTTGACGGCGGCAGTTTCTCCACCCGCCGCGTCATCGCGCTGCAGCAGGACAAGCCCATTCTGAGCATGACGACATCGTTTCAGAAAATGGAATCGGGCCTGCACCACCAGGCAGAGATGCCCGATGTGCCGATGCCGGAGGACCTGCAAGACGAAGCGCAATTGCGCGCGATGTTCGCCGATCAAGTGCCCGAAAAATTCCGCGCAAACTTTGTGCGCGAACGCGCCTTTGAAAGCCGTCCCGTCAACGCACGGGACTGGCTGGGCGGCGATAAGCGTGAACCGGCAAGTCAGGATATCTGGTTCAAACTGCGCCGAAAAACTGTTGATGATCTGGCTGTGCATCGCGCGATGCTGGCCTATCAAAGCGATAGCTGGCTATTGGGAACCTGCACCTTGGCGCATGGCGTAACATGGCTGACGCCCGGGATGATGACCGCCAGCCTTGACCATGCCGTCTGGATGCACGAAGATTTCAGAGTCGATGATTGGCTGCTGTATAGCTGCGACAGCCCGTGGACGGGACGCGGACGCGGCTTTAACCGTGGTGCGATCTACACCCGCGACGGCAGGCTGGTTGCAACCTGTGCGCAAGAAGGGCTAATTCGGTTGCGGAGCCAATCCGCACAATAGCCGCTGTTCACGCGCTGTTTTCATGCTAGAAAACACCATGCACGCACCGCGTGATTTGGCATGCAAACGGGGAGAGACTGGCATGATCGCTAAGCTGTTAATTTCAACGATAGCATTGGCGGGGGCGTTCGCCTTTTCCGCCCCGGCACAGGCCAGTTCAGATTCGACCTGTTATCCGCAGTGGAAAGTCAAACAGACGCAGATGATCGGATGCAGCGGCATGGCTTTGCTGTCGCCCGGCAACGATACGCGGATCAACTTGCTAATGCTGTTGGCGGACCGCCATGGCGATGTCGGTGTCTCGCATGCCACCCGCTATGACGCGATGGACCGGCGTGGTGATGCGCAGCCTTTTGATTATGGCCTGTTCTCGCTGACTCTGGGCCAGAAGCCGTCAGAAGATGAACGTGCGGTCGGCTATGGTGACCGTTGCATCAGCAATGCGGGTGGGCAAACCGACTTTGAAGCGGCGCTGGTCGCGGCCAAACAAAAACTGCCTGCCAATGAAGTGGCTCAGCTGGTGGAGGCGCGCGCGCTCGTTCAGCCTGAATGCGGTGACGGGGCGTTTATGCGTCCGTTGGTTGATGCCAAGCTGGGTGCGATAACATCCGCCGCAGGCAAAGATTTTGCGACCTATTTGCGCGGTGCCGCATCCTTTTACGACGGGGATTTCGCCGCCGCGCGCGCGTTGTTCATGGCATTGGAAAAAGCGCAAACCACTTGGCCGAAAGAAGCAGCTTTGTACATGATGGGCCGGGTCGAACTGAATGTGGCAATGCTGAATGCGTTCGACGATTATGGCTATCCCGTTGAGGATGTTAGCAACAGCGGCGAGCTTTCGGCAGCGGAGCTAGCGTTCAAATCCTATCTGAAATCCTATCCGCAAGGCAGCTATGCGGTTTCTGCCAGTGGCTTGCTGCGCAAAGTCTATTGGCTGGCAAAGAATGATGACAAGTTGCTGGCTGAATATGTTGCAGCATTCAAACGCAAAAACCTAAGCGGGTCGAACGTGTCGCTGGCCGATTTGGTGCAGGAAATGGACGTGAAACTGGGCGAGCGGTTGGAGCTATCCAAAGTCAGCGATCCGCAGATTCTCGCGATGCTGATGCTGCAAAAGATGCGGTACGACGCCGAATCAACCTCCAAAAATGATCCTCAGTCCGAAGGTAGCGACACCCCGATAAGCCGCACGCAGATCGAGGCGCAGAAGGCGCGCTTTGCCGGGCAAGAGGCGTTGTATAATTATGTGCTGGCGGCGCACGCGTTGTTTGTCGCGAATGACGCCGATACGGCGCTGCGGTTGCTGCCAGCGCAGACAGAGGGCGACAGCTATTTCGCCTTTAGCCAACGGGCGTTGCGCGCGCTGGCGCTGGATAGCAAAAAGGATGCAGGGGCGCGGGCTGCGCTGACCTCGGTTCTTGGCAGTGCCAAACGACCGTTCCAACGCGGAGCAATGGAACTCGCGCTGGCGATGCATGATGAGCGCAATGCTGGACTGGATCGTGTCTTCGCGGCGGATTCGCTTGTGAAAGACCCCGAAGTAAGGGAACAATTGTTGCGTTACACCGCAGGGCCAAAGCTGCTTCGCGCGCAAGCCGTTGCCAAAACTGCGCCAAAGCAGGAACGCGACATCGCGCTTTACACATTGCTGTACAAAAACATCACACGCGGCGCGTATAAGGATTTCCTTACCGACATCGCTCTGGTGCCAGCGGGCACACGGCCAAAACCTGCGAATGATTACACTTCGCCGGTTTATACCAATGTCGCGATCTTTAAATGGGCCGGAACGAAAGAGGGCTTTGCCTGTCCGTCGCTGACCACGTTGGCTACAGCCTTGGCGGGTGCGCCAAAGGATGCACCCTCGCTGGTGTGCCTTGCCGAATTCGCGCGATTGAGCGGGTTTGACGGCGGCGCAAGCTGGCCGGATATACCGCAATCGCTGGACATCCTGCCTGCAAAGGATGAACTGGGCGGCTCAGCTTCGCTGTTCCCCGGCAAATCTTTCTCGCGGCTGGAACTCTATAAAGGCGTGATTGCCAACCCGGCGGCTCCTGCAACCAGCAAAGCCTATGCGCTGTATCGCGCCGTCTATTGCTATGGTCCATCGGGCTATAACAGCTGCGGCGGAACCGAGGTGCCAAAGTCACAGCGTCAGGCGTGGTTTAACCAGTTGAAAAAGAACTATCCGGCATCGCCCTGGGCGGTGAAGCTGAAATATTATTGGTGAGGGGCTTTAGGAGTTTGTGGCCAGCCGTCACGCTGCTGGCTCTCCTCACCGCCTGCTCCCGCGAAGTACCGCCGGTTGATGCGCGCAACTATAACGCGTTCTGGCTATGGGCGGGGGTGAAGCCGCAGCCGGTTCTGGAAACCGCCAAGACCATGTACATCCTTGAAGGCGAAATCCGCGCCGCCGCGCGACCGCGCGTTGATCGGCTGCGCGGCGGAACGCCCCGCGTAAAGCACGCCGATGTCTGGCTGGTGTATCGCGTCGAAACGATCAATTGGGGGCCAGACATTACCCGCCAAATCGGCGCCGATCTTGCGCGCTGGAAAAAAGCGGGCAGCAAAGTGATCGGCGTGCAGATCGATTTTGACGCCGCGACCAAAGGGCTGGAGGGCTATGCGGCTTTCCTGAAAACGCTCCGCAACGCACTGCCCGGCGGAACCAAACTTGGCATCACCGGCCTGATGGATTGGAGCAGCCGCGCGGACCCCGGCGGGTTGAAAGCGATTGCGGGCGTGGTCGATGAGATTGTCATCCAGACCTATCAGGGGCGAAAAACCATCCCCGGCTATGCGGGTTATCTGGCGCAATTGGACCGGCTGGATGTGCCGTATAAACTGGGCCTTGTGCAGGGTGGCGAATGGACTGCGCCTGCCGCGTTAAAATCCGACGCGCATTTCGGCGGCTATGTCGTGTTTCTGGTCAATCCCGCCGCCTCTTGAACATCGCGGCTTTGGCGGTAAAGGCAGGGGCAATTCTCCCAGCACAAAAGGCTTCGTCATGACCGTCTCTATCACTGAAAACGACATCATCGAAAGCGTCGCCGACGCGCTGCAATATATCAGCTATTTTCACCCGATGGATTATATCCGTGCGCTGGGCGATGCGTATGAGAAAGAGCAAGGGCCAGCCGCCAAGGACGCTATCGCGCAAATCCTGACCAACAGCCGGATGTGTGCAGAGGGGCACCGGCCCATTTGTCAGGATACCGGCATCGTCACCGTCATCGTCAAATGGGGGCAGGGCTGCGTGCTGGATTCGCACCGGTCGTTGCAAGAAGTGATCGATGAGGGTGTGCGCCGCGCCTATCTGCACCCGGAAAATAAGCTGCGCGCCTCAATCCTTGCCGACCCGGCCTTTACGCGGGTGAATACCAAGGACAACACGCCGTCGGTGGTGCATTTGGAGATGGTTCCGGGGAGCACAGTGTCGTTTGATGTGGCGGCCAAAGGCGGCGGCAGCGAGAATAAGACTAAGTTCAAAATGATGAACCCGTCCGATAGCATCGTCGACTGGGTGCTGGAAATGCTGCCGCAAATGGGGGCTGGCTGGTGCCCGCCGGGGATGCTGGGGATCGGCATTGGCGGCACCGCTGAAAAAGCGATGGTAATGGCCAAGGAAAGCCTGATGGGCCATATCGACATGGCCGAATTGAAAGCGCGCGGGGCACAGAACGACATTGAACGCCTGCGCATAGAGATTTTTGACAAGGTCAACGCGCTGGGTATCGGCGCGCAGGGCTTGGGCGGGCTGTCCACGATCCTTGACGTCAAGATCATGGATTTCGCCACACACGCCGCGTCGAAACCCGTGGCGATGATCCCCAATTGCGCCGCCACCCGCCACGCGCATTTCAGCTTGAACGGTGACGGGCCGGTGTTTTTGGAAACGCCAAATCTCGACGATTGGCCAAAGGTTGAATGGAAGCCCGATAGCGCCGCAATCCGCGTCAATCTCGACACGCTGACGGCAGCGGATGTTGCAGGCTGGAAAGCGGGCGACCGCTTGTTGTTGGGCGGCAAGATGCTGACTGGCCGCGACGCCGCGCACAAACGCATCGCCGACATGCTGGCAAAGGGTGAGGAACTGCCCGTCAGTTTCAAAGGCCGGATGATCTATTATGTCGGCCCGGTCGATCCCGTCGGCGAAGAAATCGTCGGCCCCGCAGGCCCCACCACCGCGACGCGGATGGACAAGTTCATGGACATGATGCTGGAACAAGGCTTGCTCGGCTGTGTCGGCAAAGCCGAACGCGGCCCAGCGGCGACGCAAGCGATTGCCAAGCATAAAAGCGCGTATTTGATGGCCGTGGGCGGTGCGGCTTATTTGGTGGCGCGGGCGATTAAGGGCAGCAAGGTCGTGGGCTTTGCCGACCTTGGCATGGAGGCGATTTATGAGTTTGAGGTCAGCGATTTTCCAGTGACCGTGGCGGTCGATAGCAGCGGCGAGAATGTCCACGTGACCGCGCCTGCAGTGTGGAAAAAGAAGATTGTAGAGGAAGGGTTGTTGGTTTAGCTTTTTTTGAGGAGAAGATGATGCGTACCGTTCAATTGCTTTTGCCAAGCGCCGCCATGTTACTATCCGGCTGCAATGTCAGTATAGAACACGCTGCTTCGACTATGTACTTCAAAACGGCAACACTAGCTGACGTGGCGAAGCCATGCTCGGAAAAGCCCGACGGAAATTGGTATACGCTGAATTTTTCATATGAGAACCTGGATCACAGGCTTGTGTCTCCCCAAGGCGTCATTTGCACGCAGGACCGCGAGGGCAAGTTGATCGGCGGCTATCTCTCCGCTTCAAACGCAGTTGCCACACATCAATTGACGGAGGGCGAGCGCTGGTTTGTTTTTCCATTCTCAAGTTTTGAAGCTATCGCGCGATAGCGGCTTTTTTTTAATCCTTCGGTTTGGAGAGCAAGCTTTTTTAAAGCTGATATACGCCGATTGGCTTCCTTGAACTCATCGCGCGAGGACAGAGTGGTCGAAATCAGGAGAAACCAATGCCCGGAATCATCCTACACCACTACGAAACCTCCCCGTTCGCCGAATTGATCCGTGTTGCATTGGGCGTCAAGCAACTGTCTTGGCGCTCGGTGATTATCCCCAACATGATGCCAAAGCCCGATTTGGTTGAATTGACCGGAGGCTATGCGCGGACACCGGTTTTGCAGATTGGCGCAGAGATCTATTGCGATACCGCCGCGATCCTGGATGCGCTTGAGGCGTTGCATCCAGCGCCGACGCTGTATCCCGCCCCTTTGGGTAGCCTGCACCGGATGATTGCCGGTTGGGCTGGCGCGGCACAATTTGGCGCGCATGTCGGGGCGGCGATGCGGCACATTCCGGCGGACGCACTCGCCCCGGGTTTTGCTGAGGATCGCAAACGCCGCTTTGTCGGGTTTGATTTCGATACGATGCCGTTGGTCGCCCCGCATTTGGAAACGCAGGTGTCCGCAGCTGCCGACTGGCTGGAAGATGCGCTGTCCGATGGCCGTGACTTTATTGGCGGAGACGCGCCGGGGCATGGCGACCTTGGGTTGCATTCCAATCTGTGGTTTCTGGTGGTGATGCCGTTTGCCAAGGATTTTGCCGACAGCATCTTTGCGCGACCAGCGCTTGCTGCATGGTTCGAACGCATCCGCGCAATCGGCCACGGTCATAGCCTCGAGTCCAACGCTGATGAAGCCATTGCAATTGCCGCCGCGACAGCACCTATGGATATCTCCGGCCCGTTTGAAAGCGGCTTGACGGCCGGCCAAGCGGTCAAAATCAAGACCGAGCATTCCGGTGACGAGCCGGTTACGGGGCAACTGCTCCGCTGTTGTTCAGGCGGGATTTCGATCCGCCGCGAACGTAGTCGGGCTGGTCCGGTCAATGTCCACTTCCCGCGTATTGGGCAGATTGTGATGGCTGGATGACGGCTATCGAACGGGATCAGGCGGATAGCGTTACGCCGCCGATTCTATTCATAGCTCACATCAACCGTAAAGACTCCGCTATAGCTTCCCGGCGTCTGTGCCGGATTAACGTGCAGTTTCGCGCCGAATTCAAAGGCCGCGCTTCCCCCGGTCAGCTGCACCACCGCGCCTTGGCCGCCGACAAATTCGGGCTCGACCAAAATCGGCGAACCTGGGCCGTTTAGTTGCAATGACGGGGCGTAAGTTACGCGAACATTTGCGTCGGAGCCCGACAATTGCAGCCGAGCAAAGTTGAATGTTCCGGTGCACGTCAAGCTGCCGCCGCCGCAATCGCGGCTGCCATCGCTGGTATCCAAATGGACGATGCCGCCAACAGCGTTGCTGACGACTGTGCCGAAATCCATTTCCAACAAAATGGCGAACTGGATCTGTTCATAGACCTGTAACGTCGCAGAGCCGCTTTCGCTATCGGCTGCATAGGCCGGTGCTGCTGCGAAAATCGCAGATCCGACAGTCAGAATTTTGACAATGCGGCGTCGCACCATGAGATTGCTCCAAAGCCTTGGCGCCGCGATGGCACAGCTTCAGTCTCTCAATAGGCTAGATCATTTTACAATAGTGCAAAGAAACACGGTTAATTTCTTTACGCCCCCTATTGCCCCTGCTGCGCGCGCATTTGCGCCTCGAGTTGCGCTTGGAGTTCTGGCGGTAAGCCGCCTTGCCCGCCGCCTTGAGGCGCACCTTGCGGTCCGCCCGCTGCGCCTTGCTTTTTCTGCGCGGCTTCCTGCTGCTTTTGCATCGCCTCTACTTCGGCGCGTGAGCGGAAATCGAGCATTTCGACTTCGAAGATCAACGTCGCATTGGGTTCAAACGCGGGCTGGCCGGTCTGCGGATTGGGCGGTGGATTTTCGCCATAGCCCAGCTTGCCGGGAATCCAGATTTTGTATTTGCCGCCAACCTGCATCTTTTTCAAAGCTTCGCTGAAACCGGGAACAACGCCGCTGACGGGCAGGGGTGCTTGCTCGTTCTGGTCAAACACGGTGCCGTCGCGCAGCGTGCCTTTGTACTTGATCAACGTCACATCGTCGTCGGTGGGCGATTTGCCTTCGCCGCCTTTGATGGTCTGGATTTGCAGACCTGATTTTGTGACGACCACGTCCTTTTCATCGGCATTGTCGGCCAGAAACGCATCATCGCTGGCATATTCGCTGCGGATTGACGACGTGCCCCAATAGGCCAGAGCGCCGCCGGCGAGGATCACTGCCGAAATCCCGACCCAGAATTTGGCAATCGACCCCTTTTTCAAAGGTTGAATGGGAACAGTGGTTACGGACATATGGGTAATCCTTGGATCAATAAATGAAATTTCCAACGCTCCATAGCGGAACGGCGGACAAAAAAAAGAGCGCCCGACCGGGCACTCCTGTTTTTTCGTGATGAACGAATATGCCTTAGGGCATTTTTACGCCGTCACGTTCTTGTTGCTTACGCTCCATCTTGCGGGCGCGACGGACAGCAGCTGCCTTTTCACGGGCGCGCTTTTCCGATGGCTTTTCAAAATGCCGACGCAATTTCATTTCGCGGTAAACGCCTTCGCGCTGCAATTTCTTTTTCAGGGCCCGAAGCGCCTGATCAACATTGTTTTCGCGAACCATAATTTGCATAAAAACCCACACTCCGCATTCTTGCCGGCTTGGTGTCGTTCTGACACCCTAACGCCCATGATTTGGTAAAAATAAAAAGCGCCGCAAAGGCTGCAGCGTCAACGTTGGGGCCACTAAAGAGCTTTGCCGGTAAATTCAACCCTGAATCTGGCGCATTTGAGAGCGGCGGTTGCATCTCGCCTTCGCGCTCGGCATAGCGTCACCCGAATATGACCAAATTGACCGTAAATGATCGTCCCGTGGAATATAAGATGGACTCGGCAACGCCTTTGCTTTGGGCGCTGCGCGATGCGTCGAATCTGACCGGTACGAAATTCGGTTGCGGGCAGGGTGACTGCGGGGCGTGCATCGTCGATATCGACGGAGAAGCGCTGAAATCCTGCATGGTGACGCTGGCTGAGGCGGAGGGACGCTTTGTCACCACGATCGAAAAACTGTCGGTGGATCGCAGCCATCCGTTGCAGCAAGCGTTCGTTGCGGCGGGCGCTGTGCAATGCGGATTTTGCACGCCGGGGATGATTATGGCGGCGTCCGCTTTGCTGAAACGCAATGCCAATCCCACCGATGCCGATATCGACGAAGCAATTGCCAATATCTGCCGCTGCGGCGTTTATCCGCGTCTCCGCGATGCTGTGCAAAGGGCGGCGCGGGTGATGCGCCGCGAATCGACTCTGGCGGCTGTCCCGCCTCCCGGGATAACGCCCGAGGATGCGGCGGCGGCTGTTCCGGCGATCAAGGTCCGCAAAATCGATTAGGGCTTACCTCTCTCGCCCGGCGCCTGAAATCCCACCATTTCTGGATGCCGAACCCGCTTATGCTATCGCAAGCTAGATGGGCACGTTGCACGCAAGCGCTGCATGCCATGCGGGTGAGAACATGGATAGGTTTAGCCATCAACGTTACTCAAGCGTAATGGACGATCCAGTGTGGTTTCTGCGGAGCATTTAATTATGGATGACGGCAATTGGATTTTGATACCCACGGGTGAAGAACAGAACCCTTGGGTTGGACGAATTTGGCGAGAAGTCTCAGATCGCCGAAGTTGGAAGTTTGAGCTTGTTCGTATCACCAATTCTACAGGTACATATGCGCGCCGCCGTTTAATGGAACAAAGTCCGTCGTCGGGCTGATGGATCACCAACGCCCATGCACTTTAGTACGTCCGTTGGTTACCAAAGTCGACCCAGGGTCTTGGGGCTCAAAGTTTTCCCATCTGCGCACACGAATCGAAGGCAATTGCCAAGCTGTTCTAACTGGGATGGACATTCAGGATGATGCCCTTTCGTCTTTCCGGGGCTTGGCATTTGAGTCGGACGCGTTCGGTGCTTGGTATGGTGGTAGGTTGCAAGTGTCTAACCGGGATGGCGCAACTGGCCTTCGCCAAATTGAAGGTAAAGAACAAACAAGCGAGAAGCTGACGATTCCAGAATTGGGAGAAGTCGAGGCCATCCGCTCCGTTTCCGTTGCAGACGGTCAAAAATCTAGTGAGATGAAAACCCGTTCGATTGTTCGTATCAGATTCGCAGAGTTACGGTCTTTAACGGAGGTCATCGAGATCGCGGCAGGATTAGGCCGTGAACTCATAAACGGGATTCCCAAAGCGGTTTAAGTTTGATTCAATGCTTCTGGAAGGGAGCGTTGGATGAGCCGATACGAGATGACCGA
>JBEBKE010000064.1:0-12793 GCA_040079555.1 Sphingorhabdus sp.
CCTAGTTGTCTCAGTTCAATCGCCATCAAGCAGGCTAGCAATGTCACCCTCGAGATTCAGCTCGATCGAATCCCGAAAGTGATGGCTCTCGGATTCAGCCCCCAGTTCACGAAAGATCCCGTACGGCATTGCTATTTCCAGGCCGATCCATAAATTGCACGACACCAGATTTCAGTGAGGAATCTGGCGAGATTCTCATCGGTTGGTGCTACCTTGGCCACCAGTCCTGACACGTGTTCGTCCGGCATCGAAAAAAAGCGGCGGGTAATGTCATCCATCATGCCGCCCAGTGCGATCACGGTGAGGTGCATCTCGTCGATACTGGTGTTGGCAGGGGGGAAGCGGCGCATAATCGAATGGGCTGTGCGCAGATGCCACTCATTGTTGGCCTTGGCAAAAAGATCTGCGAATTCCTGAATCTCGCTTGAGAAATCGAGCAGGCACTGGATCAGGCCGGAATTCGCTCTCGACCATTGCAGCCACCGCAGGTTTGCATCGAGGATCGATTCGAACACATTGGTGGCCGGCTGCCTGCTGCGCTGAAGTGAAAACTGGGCAAGGAATTCGCGCAGGACATCTTCGACCAGTGCCTGTTTGCTTTCGAAATAGCGATAGAGCACCGGCGCGGTGATTTCCGCGCGGTCGCATACGTCGGCGACACGCAGCTCCCGGTATCCGCTTTCATTCAGCAAGTCGACCGTGGCGAGTCTGATTCGGTCTCGCGTTCGCTCGCCTTTGCGGCGGCCCTTGGCGCCTGTTTGGCGGGCCACCAGCCATTCACGGAAGCTGACTGACACATCGCTTTGGCGGCTGGATTCAGCGGGCAGGTTCATGGGATAGATGTAATGAACCAAGCGCCGAGCGGCAAGCAAGCAGGAAGCCGCAAGCGAGAGGTAGGGTCACAACCGGAAGCAGCGCCAGCGACAGACCAACTTTCGACGGATCCGCAAACAGGCGATCGGTGAAGAGCGCGACGATAAGTGGTCCCAGGGTCAGACCTGCAAGATTCGAGATCAGCAGGTAGAGCGCAACAATCTGCCCGCGCAGATGCGCTGGCACTAGCTCGGCCAACGATGCCGAAATGATACCGTAAGGCAGACTCTGTGTGAAAATCAGCACGGCCGCAGCCGGCAGTGCGAACGCGATTGTGGGTGCTAAGGCGAACACCACCGTTGCCACTCCAAGCAGGCCGCAGGCAAGCAAGAGAAGTTCAGCCGGCGCGGTCCGGCGACCCCTGGCCAACGCCTTGTCGAGCGCCCAAGCCGATGTCAGAACGCCGCCCACGCCGCAAAGCAGGTTGCCAAGCCCCAGCGTCAGCCCGGCCGACTGCTGGGTCATGCCATGAACCCTGATCAAGACGGTCGGCATCCAGCTCAGCACCCCGTAGGCCAGGATGGTAATTGCGGTCGCCCCACCGATATACCAACCGATGGTCCGCAGATTGGCACGCACGTAGCCTAGTGCTGCGCCGACGCGCGGAGCGGACCCGTCGGCTGGAATTGAAACACCGCGTGGTTCACGCAGCGTCAGCATCAAGGCGGCGATCACCAATCCCGGCAATCCGGCGACAACAAACACCACCCGCCAGGGCGCAAGCCCGGCTAGGGGCCAAGGCAGACGATCTGCCACGGTCAGGATCTGACCGCCAAGGATCAGCGCCAGCGCGCTCCCCACGAAGATCCCTGCCTGAAAGATGCCAATCGCCCGCGCGGCAAGGCCAGGCGCAAACCGATCACGCAGCAGCGAGACTGCCGATGGCGACAGGGTAGCTTCGCCAACCGCAACCCCGGCCCGCGCTGCAAACATCAGGGGAAAGCTGCGGGCCAGCCCGGTTGCCAGCGTCATGGCAGACCAGATGGTCGCACCGATCGCCATCAGCCGCGGGCGGTGCGAGCGGTCGGCAAGATAGCCAAGCGGAAGTCCAGCCAGCGCATAGAATGACGCGAAGGCGAGTCCATGCAGCAGGCTGATCTGGGTGTCGCTGACTTCAAGATCCGCTTTGATCGGCTCAACCAGCAGCGTCAACACCATCCGGTCGACGAACGAAAAACTATTGGCCAGAAACAGCAGCGCCGCGAGGCCCCATGGGGCGCCCTGGCCGGAGCCGGAACGGGCCGACCCATTCATGCACCGATGGTCCCATCAGTGACCCACAGTGTGAGCCATTCGGCGGTCAAGGCCGGTTTTTCCTCTCCATCGATTTCGATTGTGACGTCGAAACGCAGCAGATCGCCGTCGCGGTGCGTGGATCTGCTGCACAAGGTGGCGAGGCAGCGGATTCGGCTGCCGACGGAAACGGGGGCGATGAATCGAATCTTGTCGAATCCGTAGTTCAGCGGAAAGCCGCGGCCTTCAGTCGTGCCGACAAGGGCGTTCAGGGTGATCTCGGAAATGAACCGGGTCAACATCGACAGAGTCAGAAAGCCATGAGCGATCGTTTTGCCGAAGGGGCTGTTGTCGCGGCACCAGTCCGGATCGTTGTGCAGCGGTTCGATATCGTCGGTCAGATGGCCGAATCCGTCGATTCGATTCTGATCGATTTTCAGCCACCCCGAGGTTCCTAGAAGTTGTCCCTCGTTCCACGTCTGATGCGGCGAAATGGCGTTCATTGAGTTTCCTGACAGTGGCTTTTGACACCCCTTTATTGACACGCCACAAAAAACTAGTCAACACTAACAAAAATAAGCTAGTGTAGACTAACCAAATGAAGGAGACTCGAATTGGGCATGGATCGAAGGACCGCTCTCCAGATCGCAGCCGGCGCGGGTGCCGTAGCTGCTGTCGGCGGCATCGCGGCTGCGGTAACGAAGGGTCGGCCGGTTATTGCAATGCTGGCCTACCCCGGCATGTTCGCACTCGATCTGGTGGCGCCGTTCGCAGTCTTTTCCTCGATGGCATCGCACGACATCCGGATTGTCTGGAAAGAGAAAGGTGTCGTTCCGGCGTCAGGGATCGGGGTCGAAGCGAACACTACTCTGTCGGAATGTCCCGATGAGGTCGAACTGTTGTTCGTTCCCGGAGGAAGCGCAGGAACGGTCGCGATGATGGAAGACCGCGAGATTCTCGCTTTCCTCTCCTCCCGCGCGGTGAAAGCCCGTTTCGTTACCTCGGTCTGCACCGGATCGCTGATTCTGGCATCGGCAGGGCTGCTGCGCGGCAAGAAGGCTACCAGCCATTGGCTGGTGCGCGACCGACTGGCCCAGTTGGGCGCGATCCCGACCCAGCAGCGAGTGGTTGTCGATGGCAATGTCATTACCGGTGCCGGTGTCACTGCCGGCAGCGACTTTGCACTGACGGTCGCCTCCATCCTTCAGGGCGAAAAGATTGCGAAGGCAGTTCAGCTGTCGATCGAATACGATCCAGATCCGCCCTTCGATGCCGGATCACCGGCAAAGGCTGGCCCGGAAATCACCCGTTTTGTCGAAGGCGTCTATGCAGGCCTGACCGGCGCTTTCGACGGAGCCATATCCCGCCGCCGCAAGGATCTTTCGTTATGAACAGTTCGGCTGCCTCATTGCTGGCGATGTCCGCAGCAATGCTGGCGTTGCCTGCCGAGGCCGGGCAGCCGCAGGCCTCGGTCCGGTATACCGCTTACGGTGTTGCCCATGTCAGCGCGCCGGATTTTGCTGGCGCGGGACTTGGCTATGGCTGGGCATTTGCACGCGACAACCTGTGCCAGAATGTTGAGCAAGCAGTGAGGTTAGCAGGAACTCGCAGCCTATACTTCGACCCCGAAGCTACATATCTTGACCTGTTTGCCGGCGGCGAGATTTCGAACGCCGACAGCGACGCGGCCTATCGCTACCTGCTGAACGAAGATCAAGTCGCGCGCCTGCGCCGGACGGTTACTGCGGATATGCGCGGGTTGGTTTCCGGATTTGTCGCAGGCTTCAATCGACACGTCGATGAATCGGCTCTGCCTGGCGAGGACTGCCGCACGGCACCGTGGTTTCGCAAACTTGCCGAGGACGATGTCTATCGCCTGATACTTGAAATCCCGCTGTTAGAAACCAGCGCGTCGGTTGTCAGGGAAATGGTCGCGGCAAGCCCTCCAGGCCATCCGCAGACCATGCGCCAGCCTGATACGGCAGTGGCTCTGGGCCAGGTCAAGAAGCTGATGCTGGGTGGATCGAACGGTGCGGCATTTGGCAGCGCTGGTGTTGCAGGTGGCCAGGGCGGTTTCAGCTTTGCCAATCCGCACTACACCTGGAAAGGCACCGCACGCCTGCATATCATGCACCTGAACGTGCCGGGCAAGATCGACGTGTTCGGGGCAACGGCTTCGGGCCTGCCATTTCCGATGATGGGCTTTAGCAACATGGTCGGCTGGGCGATCACCCACACCACCGACCGACGCTCGACAGTCTATGAGATCGACGTCGATCCTGCCGATCCCATCCGCTACTTGGTCGATGGTAAAAGCGAGGCGATGCGCCGGGTTGAACTGCGCGTGCCGACCGCGAAAGGCGATGTGCTGCGAACGATCTGGGAAACCCGCTATGGCCCCGTGATCGGTGGCCCGATGCTACCTTGGACCAGGAGCCGGGTCTATGCCTTCGCCGATCCTGAACGCGAAAATCTGCGCTTTGCCGATCAGTTTCTGGCGATTGCGCGCGCTAGATCGGTTCGCGAAATTTCAGCAGCCCAACACCGCCTGCATGGCTCTCCGTGGTCGAACGTGACTGCAGCGGACAGCTCAGGACACGTTTACTACTCCAACGTCTCGGTGGCTGGATACGTCACCGATGCCCAGCTCTCACGCTGTCTAGTCAAAGGGCCAGCTCAGGCGTTGATGGATCTCGCCGATGTGACTGTCTTAAACGGATCTGACAGCGGGTGCGCCTGGACCAAAGATCGACGAGCCTTGCAAGCCGGAACCATTCCGGCAGCTTTGCGGCCCGAGACCTTTAGGCGTGATGTGGTTTTCAATTCAAATGACAGCCACTGGCTGACATCGCTTGCCCCGGACAGCCGTTTGAACGGCTACCCCGATGTGATCGGACCCGAGGCCACCGCGCGCGGCGAACGGACGCGGATCGCTGCGAATTATGCGCAGGAAGTGATGACCGGCCCGGACAAGGGCGTCACCCCGGCCAATTGGGAGGCGCACTTCTTCAGCGCGCGAAACCTCACTGCCGAATTGATACTTGACGATGTTCTGGCTGATTGCCGCGCCAACCCCGATGTCGAGGTGAGCGGCTTCGGCAAAGTGAGCTTGAACGAGGCCTGCGCTGCCTTGGCCGACTGGGACCGCAAGGACGGGATCAACTCACGCGGGGCGGCCTTGTTCCGCATGTTCATTGAACAACTCGATCATGTAGCGATGACCGGCTTTGCACTGAAACCTTCGCTGTGGCGGGTTCCGTTCGATCCCGAACGCCCGCTTGAAACGCCATCTGGCTTCAATGCCAGCAAAACCACCCGTACCGCCTTAGCAACGGCTGCCTATCGCCTGACTTCGGCAGGACTTAAGCTTGACGCTCCTTTGGGCGAAGTTCAGTTCATTGAACGCAACGGTAGGCGGCTGCCAATCTCGGGAAGCCGATACGCCTATCACCTGATCCGCTTCGGACCGATCGCCAAAGGTGTCGGATTCGCCGAGCCGCTGACGGGCGATTCCTACATCCATGCCGTAACATTGGGGTCGCGCGGGCCGAGCGGGCGGTTCCTGCTCACCTACTCTCAGTCATCCAATCCGCGCTCACCGCATTTTGCCGACATGACCGAACTCTATTCACGCGAAACCTGGGCCAATGTCACCTTTGGCACCGCCGAGATTCGAAAAGCGCAAATTGGCAAGACCGTCATCCTGCGCTGACCTGACCAAGAAAACCAACAAATGGGAGGAAGTCATATGACGCCAAATTTCGCCAACCGTAAGGCTCTCATGAGGCTCCTTCTGGCAACGATAGCTGCTTTCCCGACGGTTCCCGCGTTAGCCCAGACCCAACCATCCGCTCAGAGCGGCGAGCCTAAAGATCAGGACATCGTGGTGACTGCGCGCAAGCGCGAGGAGCTCCTGCAGGATGTTCCGATCAGCGTCGCCGCGCTTTCGGGCTCACAACTGGCGCAGCAGGGTCTGTCCGACACGGCCGAACTCGCGACGGCAGTTCCCGGCATCTCCATCCAGGATGGCGGCCCTGGCTATCGCGCGGTGTTCATTCGTGGTGTTGCCTCCGAGCGCGGCAATGCCGCAACCACAGGTTTCTACATCGATGAAGCGCCAGCTCAGCCAGGCGGAACCGTCCAGTCGATTGTCGAGCCGCTCTATTTCGATGTTGCCCGCGTCGAAGTGCTGCGCGGCCCGCAAGGCACACTGTTCGGCGGAAGCTCTATGGGCGGTACGATCCGCATCATCAACAACGCACCCGATACGCGCAAGTTCGCCGCTGCTTTCGGCGGCGATTTGTCGTCAACCCAGGATGGCGGGATCAACGAACAGGTCAGTGGAATGGTCAACCTGCCGATCGCGCCGGATACCGCCGCCCTGCGCCTGGCGGCCAGTTTCCGGCACCATGATGGCTTCATCGACAAGATCGTTGCTCCCGGTGGATTCTCCGGTCCAGATCGTGATTCGGTCGGGCCGACGCAGCTGTTCGAAAACGTCAATTCGGACAAGTCGCTGACGCTGCGAGGAGCGCTGTTGCTCAAACTTGGAGATGCAGTGGAAATCACCCCATCGGTGTTCCACCAAAATACGCATGGCGGCGTAGGTGCGATGGACTTGCCGCCCAAGGCCGGAGACCAGCGGCGCATGGTGGTTGCGGACGAATATCTGCGCGACAAGGTTACCATCGCCAATCTGCTTGTGAAGGTCGATTTAGGCAGCGTTGAGCTACTTTCGTCGAGCACGCTCAACTGGCGCCGCTCCAGCTTCAGCGAGGACGGCAGCGACTATCTGCGCGAAACATTTCTGCCATCGGTTGGCTTGCCAAGGGTCGCGGTAATCGGCAACTTCGACGGAACCGGACGCGAGAACGAATTTACCCAGGAAATCCGGCTGACATCGACGGGTAGTGGTCCGTTGGGTTTCGTTCTCGGCGGCTTCTACGAGAACCGCCGAGCGAGCGGAACATCGCTAGTCCAGTCCAGCGACCTGCTGGTCAAGTTTCCGATCGCGGCCTTCTACTATCCAACCGGAGTATTGTTTTCTTCGGCAAGCGAAGGTCAGCGCAAGCACTATGCCCTGTTCGGCGAACTCAACTACAACCTCACCGACAAACTCAGTCTATCTGCAGGCCTTCGCTACTATGACTACAAGCTGACCTCAACCCAGCTCAATCCAACCGCCACCACCCGCAGTGCCGAAAATGGGTTCAGCCCGCGCTTCTCGCTTAGCTACAAGCTATCCGATGGCAATCTGGTTTATGCTACCGTTTCACGCGGCTTTAGGCCGGGTGGGCCGGGTCGTCGCCTCACTCCCCTGTTTGCAGCGCGATGCCAAGCCCAGTATGCGGCAGCCGGGATCGGAATCGATGCGAACGGGAATGTTGATCCTTACGATGCCGACTCGCTGTGGAACTATGAAGTGGGTGTAAAAACCCAAACTGCAGACCGGCGTCTTACCTTCAACGCCGCTGCCTATGCGATCGAATGGAAGAACATCCAGCAGCTCTACTTCCCCAGCTGCGGCGCGGCATCGACGCAGAATTTCGGCTCGGCCCGGATTCGCGGAATCGAGGCGGACTTCAATGCCGCGCTCACAGACCAGTTCAGCCTGTTCGGCGGCATCAACATCAACAGTTCGAAGATTGCGCACGATGTTCCCGAACTTGGGGTCACCGCCGGAACCGAATTGCAGAACACGCCCAGATTCACGGCCAACATAAATGCCCGCTTTGCGTTTGATGGGCCTTTCGGTTCTGATGCTTATGTGCTTGGGAATGTCAGGCATGTCGGCAGTTCCTATCGCGATTTCGATCGGACCAATCCACTTAAGTTTCAGGACAAATACACTCTGGTTGGCCTGCGGGCCGGGATGGATCTGGGCAAGGTCGATATCACGCTCTATGTCGACAATCTGTTCAATCAGGCACCGATGATCTCTAACTTCCTGTCCAGCTTTGGACTGATCCCTTCGCGGGAACGTGGCTTCACCGTTCAGCCGCGGACGGTCGGTGCGTCGGTGCGGATAGACTTCTAAGATGGAGATGCTGCGGCCGACCAGTTCCCGCAGCATCTCCGGGTGCTTTGGGGTAGCCTTGGCGAGCGGACTCGGAGGCCGCGCACAGTGGGATCAGGCATGACAACTGAAGGCATCGTTCAGACGGTTTGCGGCTCGATTGCGCCTGACCGGCTAGGGCCGACCCTGCTGCACGAGCACGTGCTTTGCGATATCCGCCCTCCGTCCTGGAAGGAGCTCGAACAGGTCGGCGCGGAGATCACTCTCGAGAACCGCCACGCGATCGACTATGGCGAGGTGCTTGCGCCCGGCAACTACCTGTTGAATTCGATCACGCTCGCGATAGCCGAAGTCGGCCGGATGCGTGCTGCCGGTGGCAGCGGGATCGTGGAACTGTCTTGCGGCGGTCTGCATCCAGATCCTGCCGGGCTCAAGGCGGTCTCCGAAGCGACTGGGGCGCACATCGTCATGGGGTGCGGCCACTACGTCGAAGAATACCAGGATCCGGCGAACCACCTGCGAATGATTGACGATTTCGCGCGTGAGATGGTCGCTCAGGTGCGCGAGGGAGCATGGGGCACCGACATAAAGGCAGGCCTGATCGGCGAGATCGGCTGCCAGGCTCCGTGGACCGAACAGGAACAGCGGATCATGGCTGGCGCGGCAATCGCCCAGCAAGAAACTGGCGCGGCATTGTCCGTCCACCCCGGACGCGACCCCGATCAGCCGCAGGAGATTGCCGAATTCCTGGCTAGCCGGTCCGGCAATCTGTCGCGCACGATCATGAGCCATGTCGATCGGACGATTTTCGACGACGAGCGGCTGTTCCGGCTGGCCGATAGCGGAATTGTCATCGAACTTGATCTGTTCGGAACCGAGTCGAGTTACTACAAGCTCAACGAAGAGGTTGACATGCCCAACGATGCCGCGCGCCTGCTGGTGCTGCGCAAACTGATCGATCGCGGACACCTGCATCAGATCGCCATCTCACACGATATCTGCCAGCGCTCGCGCCTGACGGCCTGCGGTGGGCACGGTTACGGCCACATCTATCGCAACATCCTCCCACTTATGCGCCGCCGGGGCTTTTCGGAGGCGGAGATCGAAACGATCATGATTGGCACGCCGCGCCGCCTGCTGACCTTGCCGACCGCATGATGCCGAACGGGTGGGTCAACCCCCTGCGCTCCCTTCTGGACGGGATGGAAACACCCCGGGAGCGGATCGAGGACTACCTTGACTACTGGGCCGAGGCTGCACCGCTTGCCGAAGCCTGTGTCGAAGCAGGTGCCCGTCTCACTTATGCGGATTTGCGGTGCAAGGTGGATACATTCACCGCCGAACTTGTCCGTGCGGACATTGGCGAAGGCGATGTCATCGCCGTATTGGCACCACCTTCGTCGGACTTCCTCGCCTCCTTCTTGGCCGCCTGCCGCCTCGGCGCGGTCTGGCTTGGGATCAATCCCAAATACAAGCGTGGCGAGATGCTGTTCCTTGTCGAGGACGCCCAACCCCGCCTGGTGCTTGCACGGGCCCAAATTGATGGCCGCGCCTTTGCCGAAGAACTTGCGGCGATAGCTGCGCAAGGCATTCCGGTTCGCCTGTTTGCAGACATCGCGCAGGACATCGACCGACCGAATTTGACACGGGCGGCAAATCCGGTCGCCGCGCTGGTCTATACCTCGGGCTCGACCGGCAAACCCAAGGCTGCGCGCCTGACTCATCGCGGGCTCATTCGTGGTGCTCTGGTCCGATCAAGCGTCTGGCGCGTCGAGCCGTTCCGGACGGTCAACAATGTCCCGATCAACCATGTTGGCGGTCTCGGCGATATTGCCTGCACTACACTGGTGCGTGGTGGCTGCCAGGTGTTCCTTGAACGGTTCACTGCTGCCGGGACGCTGAAGGCCATTGGCGATGAGCGGATCAGCTATTGGTATCAGGCTCCGACCATGTTCCAGATGTGCCTCGATGCACCGGAAGCAGCGACCACCGACTGGTCAAGCTTGCAGGCTGCAATCTGGAGCGGTGGGCGGGCGTCCGATGACCTGGTCGCAGCCCTTGTCCGGGTCGCGGACAGAATCGGGGTCGACTACAGCATGACCGAGAGCATCGGCGCGATCACCCTGACTCCGCTCACCGATCAGCCCGAAACACTACGTGATACGGTGGGGTGGCCCGATCCCGGCCGCGCGGTTCGCATCGTCGGGCTGGAAACCGGTCAGCCGGTAGAGCCGGGCTGCCCGGGCGAAATCCAGATTGGCGACGACTGGCGGTTTGCAGGATATGCTGGCCAACCGCCCTTAAGCAGCGCGGAATGGTTTGCAACCGGGGATCTGGGACAAATCGACGTGGATGGTGCGCTGCGGCTTACAGGCCGCGCCAAGGATATGTTCAAATCGGGCGGCTACAACGTCTATCCGCGTGAAATCGAACAGGCGATAGAGGCGATCGCTGGCGTCGTCAGCGCGGCTGTCCTGCCGGTTCCCGACACGCTATTTGGCGAGGTCGGCCTGGCATTCGTGGTCCACGACAAAAGCGTGATCGAATTGTCCCATATCGAGGCGCATTGCCGTGCGCAGCTGGCCAACTACAAAGTGCCCAAGCGGTTTGTTGCTCTGTCGGAAATGCCGATGCTGCCGATCGGCAAGGTCGACAAGCAAGCCTTGGCGCTATTCGCCGAAGACCTCGCCGGGATCGGTTGATGAAATTTGCCGGTGACATTGTCCTGTCAATTATCCTTGGTCTGTTTCTTGCCAATTGCGCGCCACACAAGAATGACCTCAAATCCCACGCCTGTCCGGCAGCGCTGCTACAAACCAAGCGGCAGCTCGAATGTGCGACGCTGACCGTCCCGGAAGACTGGTCGCGGCCCACGGCGCGGTCGATCGCCATCGAGCTTGTCGTCGTTCGCGCGGCGCGCCGGGTTCCAGCACTCCCACCGGTCATCTATCTGCATGGCGGGCCGGGCGGAGGCGTTGTCCAGAACCTGTCGGCACTATTGGAGGAGCCGATTGGCAGAGGTCTGCTTGGCCAGGATCAGGACTGGTTCTTCTTCGATCAGCGTGGAACCGGTGCATCGCGGCCCTTGTTGGATTGCCCGGGCGTTGTGCTCAACGACGCGGGTCCGGCCTCACCGGGCGATGTTCAGCAGCTGCGCAGCTGCGCGGGCGTGCTTCGCAATCAAGGTCACGATCTTGGGCAGTATCAATCCCGATCAATAGCCCGCGATGTCCAGGCGATCCGGCAAGCGCTGGGCATCAGTATATTCGATCTGTACGGCCTGTCTTATGGATCCCGTGTCGCCGCAGCGATTCTGCTGCACCAGCCGCAGGGCCTTCGCGCGATCATCTACGATTCGCCTTGGCCGCCAGAGGCTAAGTGGACCGAGCCAGGGCCCGGTTGGGTATCGCGCGAGGTCAGGCAGGTGCTGCATCTTTGCGATCAGCAACCGGATTGTGCGGCCGCCAATGCCGGACTAGGCGCCAGGCTCGATTCCGTTATCGGCAAATGGCTGAACGAGCGGTCGCGCTCAGGGCAGGAAAGCGCCCAGCGTTTGTCGCTCTATTTGATGGCTGCGCTTTACGATCCGAAGGAGATGCGCAGGCTGCCTTCGAAGTTGCACCAAATTGTCGGCGGCAATCTGAATGCACTTCCGACCAGCAAGGATCTGGCCTCGGACTACACGGTTGCACAGCATATGGCCGTGCTGTGCAATGAGGAACTGCCGTTCGAACGCAAAGAAGCAGTCGTGGCCAACGCTGGGGACGATCCGATTGCCGTTTCTGTTGCCAGAACGATGGTCGGCTATTTTGGCGCCTGCGATGCCTTTGCTACTGCGCAGCCACCTTCCAGCGAGCAAATGCCGATCCATTCGAACGTTCCCGTGCTATTCCTTGCCGCTGGCATCGACGCGGGTTGCCCTGCCGAATTGTCGCAAGTAGCGGTGAAAGGTTACACAAGGGGGCAGATCGCCGTCCTGCCTTATGCGACTCACCAGCTTGCCCGCGGGAATCCCTGCGCACGCGATATGGCGCGGCAATTCCTGCGCGATCCATTCCATCCGGTCTCCCGCGCTTGTTTGTCGGGCGAGAGCGTTCCGCCAGATTTCGCTCCGGCAAAATGAGCGTTCTCCCGCGCCGGCGGAAATGCTCCGACGGATCGAGAGACGGTGCGACCACCCGCGTGACAAAAGCTGGCGATGGCATTATGGGCCGCAGCGCAATGCACTTGCTCCGCGCCTTTTTTGCGCGCCATCGCGCTCTGGCCACGATCCTGATCGTGGCAGCGCTCTGCATGAAAGCGCTGGTTCCTGCGGGTTACATGATCGGCCAGGTCGATCGCGTCCTGACTGTCGAGATTTGCGCCGACTCGCAGGGCGGGCATTTGACCAAGCAGATCGTGATCCCCGGAGACGGTAAATCGCACGGCGGTCAAAGCGAGCATGGCAAGTCTGACGGTACCTGCGCGTTCTCCGCGTTGTCGTTCGCCAGCCTGAGCGCTGCCGATCCGGCACTGCTGGCGCTGGCCCTGGTCTTCATCATGGCACTGGGCTTTGTGCCCGTTACCGCGCCGCGAGCGCAGCGGCAGTCCCACCTCCGTCCGCCTCTGCGCGGCCCACCGGCTTTGGTCTGACAGTCTAGTTTTCCTGTCAGACGGGCCGGTCGCGCGTCA
>JBEBKE010000065.1:0-12694 GCA_040079555.1 Sphingorhabdus sp.
TTCTAAAAAGTTCAGATTGCCGTCGCGGTAATTCAGAATCGGGAAATAGATAAAGCCTTTGCCGTCGTCTTTCATCAACAGGTCATAGGCATATTCATCCGGCGACACGCCCGCTGCGGCAGCCCGTGCCATGATGCTCTCGTCCATTTTGGGTTCGTAGTTGAAGCTGTCGTCCATTTCGAACTGCACCGGCCAGCCGCCTGCAACGATGCGCAGGAAATCGGCAATATCGCTTTCGGGGATAGCGCTTTCCTCGGCCAGCAATCGCGCCTTGAACACAGGATCGGACAGCATCGCATATTGCTGATCCCATGGCAGCGCGTCAATTTCCGCCCATGCGGGTTTGAACTTGAACGGGTGGACTGTGCCTTGCCACGCCATGATGATGCCGTTACCGCGCAGCGCAATTTGCGCGACGATATTGGCGCCATTATCGTTCTGGGCACGCATCTCGCTGATCTGTTCCTCCAGCGGCAGTTCCTTGGCAATGGATTGCAGCGCGGCGAAGGTGACGGGCAATCCGGTTTCGCGACTCAGCGCGCCCATCCAGCCAAATTCGTCCCATTCGCGTTTCATGTCGCTGGCCATTTCAAACACGCCATAACCAACGCGGCCCATGGCGCGGCCAATCGCAATCAGTTCTTCGGAAGTCGCAGTCGTGCCGGGAACCAATTCGCCGTCGATGGATTTGTGCAATACAGTGCGGCTAGTGGAAAAACCCAGCGCGCCGGCCCGGATGCCTTCCTCTACAATACGCGACATTTCCGCAATGTCCTCTGCGGTTGGGACAGCGCCCGGCATTTCTCGGTCGCCCAAAACATAGGCACGAACGGCACCATGGGGAACATGCGTTGCCACATCAACGGTGCGTGGCAATGCTTCTAAAGCGGTCAAATATTCAGGAAAACTCTCCCAATTCCATTTCATCCCCTCGGCAAGCGCAGTGCCCGGAATATCCTCCACGCCCTCCATCAGACTGATCAGCCATTCATGGCGGTCAGGGCGCGCCGGGGCAAAGCCAACGCCGCAATTGCCCATGACAACAGTGGTCACGCCGTGCCAGCTGGATGGGGCCATTTCTGGGTCCCATGTCGCTTGGCCATCATAATGGGTGTGGATGTCGACAAAGCCGGGGGTGACGATTTTGCCGCTGGCGTCGATTTCTTCGCGGCCCTGCGCGAATACGCTACCGACTGCAGTAACCAGCCCGCCGTCGATGGCGACATCGCCCGTAAAGCTTGGCTTGCCGCTACCATCGACGATTGTTCCGCCGCGAATGACCAGATCGTGCATGTTCCGACTCTCCTCTACCGTAATGGCAGCGAAGCTATCATATTAATCGTACGATTAAACCCCTATTCGGCAGGTTCGGGCTGCATGTCACGACGAAGGCGTCCACCGGCCAAACGGCGTAGCTTAACAAAGAAGCGCGGGATTTGTGCGTTGCGCTCCATCCATGCCGCATATTCGGCATAATCGGGATCAGCCATCAGATGCTTTTCCTCCGTCCGTGCGCGCCAGTAATAGATGGCACTGACAAGGCACAGCATCACGGTGTTGCGCACCGCGTCGGCCATGCTGCCGGTGGTGACCAGAAACGGCAAGACCGCCAGCCACCAAAAACTGTTCTTGCTCAGATAGGCTGGGTGCTTGGTAAAGGCATAGGGGCCGTGCGTCAGGATGCCGCGATGCGTCAGGTTGGAAAACCGCAGGCCAAATGCCATCGTCGCCCAAGCGTAAATCGCGGTCAGCGTAACAAGGATTGCGCCCCAAGCGTAAAGCAACGCATCGTGGCCAGCGAACCAAAAATGCCAGCTATTATCGCCCGACGTCCCGACGGTGTAATCAATCAGCTGACCATTGTTGAGCAGGATAAACGGAGGGTAACATGCCAGCGCCGCAACCCATCCACCCAGATAGGGGTTGGCCGTGCGGATATGCGCATCCAGCGGCTTCATCGTCAGCAAATAGCCAACCGTCGCCAGCTGCACGTCGATGACAAACATCGATGTAATCATCAACTGCGTCAAAGATACCGGCTGCGATATGGCTTTGGCAATGTCCACATTGACCAGAAATTGAAAGCCACCCGGTACGATCGAGATCATAAAGGCGAGGAAAAACCCCTTCACCGCCCAAGCACGCAGGTGATGAAAAATCTCGTCCTTGTCCCAATCATCACGGCCCGCGATCCATGCGCCAAAATGCCAGCTGCCATCGCGCGGATCGACCAGATAGCGGTCAAGCCAGACGATATAGGGCACTGATGCGATCACCGATGGCAGCAACGCATATTGGAACATCTGCATCGCGAACGGGAAATTCCAGTTGGTCGATTGCCAGTAAAAACGGAACATGGAATAGCCGATAGCGATTATCGCCCATGTCGCCCAAATCCCTGCAATTTTGATGACACTGGTGTCGAGCACGTCGGCCACCGGGCGAGCCAAAGTCCAGTCTATACCCGTCGATTTGCGCCAATGGACCTTGTCTACCAACAACGACCAAGCCACCATCGGGATGCCAGCGGCCACAACGCACAGCAAAGCGGCATAGGCTCCGCTCGCCCGTTCTGGCCAAACATCATAGCCAAACCAGCCCGGCTGAACGCCCAGCGCGCCCGCGACAATGCCAAAATGGCGCGCGATCAGCACCCATATCACCAATCCCGCGACACCGGCAAAGCCCACACCGCTGCTAACCGCGGAAGGCGGGCGCGGATCGGCGGCATCTACTTGCGGCGATGGTTGGGCTATATCCATGTTCCTCCACTTAACCACAATTGGTTAAGAAAGCGAGTTGGAGGGCGTTACACGCGAACGGCGACCCAGACGATGAATGCTGCGGCTGGAACCAGCATAGCTTGCGCTAATACCGTGCCTGCAATCCTGCTCATCGACAGCCAAACGATGGTGCGCCGATAGTCAGGCTGGCTGACGCGGCCTTCGACAACATCGTCGGTCATTACCGATAATTGCGGGTCGATCAGGACGAACAAGAGGATGGTGGCAAAGCCGTTGACCACCGCCGATAATTGCGAGGCGGTGACACGGAATTCTGGATGGAGATAACCGGCATAGAGCGAAGCGATAACGCCGACCGTCAGCAACGCTTGTGCAATCACATTCATGGCGATGACGCGCCACGAAACGGCGGCGGGTTTGGTCCATAGCTTCAGGTGCTTACTACTCGGCAAAGTAACCGCTTTGACCACAGTCTTTGCGCCTTTCGGCGTCATTGCACTCCACAACAATTTGGCGACGGATCGGTGATTCTGAAAGTCGGCGATCGCGGCAGTGAACCAGCGTTGCACAGTCGGCACGGCCAGCGCGCCAAGCACTGTCGCCACCGTCGCGGCCAGCAACACCAGACGCATATCCATCAACAAGCCGCCACCCGTTCCGGTCGCGATGGCATTTTCAATCCGCTTGGCAAGGAACGGCCCCAAAAAGCTGTTCGAAGTCCGCGATACCAGCACCAGCACGTTGAACAACGCAAAGCTCAACGCGATCTTGCTGGTCCGCACACCTGCGATCCGCGCTGCATAAGCCAGCGCGCCGATCAAATGAATGACCAGCGTCAGCAGGCAGATGTTAAAAAGCGGCCAGTCCATGGCCACCGTTTATGCGCCCTTTTGCTGCGCGAGCAACCGCAAACGCAGGGCATTCAGCTTGATAAAGCCTGCCGCATCCTTTTGGTCATAGGCGCCTGCGTCATCTTCGAAAGTCACAACCTTTTCCGAATACAGGCTGTTCGGCGATTTGCGGCCAACGACGCTGGCCATGCCTTTATACAGCTTCAACCGCACCGTGCCCGACACGTTGGACTGGCTATGGTCGATGGCAGCTTGCAGCATCTCGCGCTCTGGCGAGAACCAGAAACCGTTGTAAATCATCTCAGCATATTTGGGCATCAGTTCATCTTTCAGATGCGCCGCGCCGCGATCCAGCGTGATGCTTTCGATACCGCGATGCGCACGCGCATAGATTTCGCCGCCCGGCGTTTCATACATGCCGCGCGACTTCATACCCACAAAGCGGTTTTCTACTAGGTCGAGCCGTCCAATGCCATGTTTGCGGCCCAGATCGTTCAGCGCCGTCAGCAATGTTGCAGGCGACATCGCGACACCGTTCAACGCAACACCGTCGCCGCGTTCAAAATCCATCGTGATATATTCGGGGGTGTCGGGCGCGTCCTCTGGATTGACTGTGCGCGAATAGACATAGTCCGGGGTTTCATCCCAAGGGTCTTCGAGCACTTTGCCTTCGGACGATGTGTGCAGCAAATTGGCGTCGGTCGAAAACGGCGATTCCCCGCGCTTATCCTTTGGCACAGGAATCTGGTGTTCCTCGGCCCATTCAATCAACCGCGTGCGGCTGGTCAAATCCCATTCGCGCCACGGGGCGATGACTTTGATATCGGGGTTCAACGCATAGGCCGACAGTTCAAACCGCACCTGATCATTGCCTTTGCCCGTCGCGCCATGCGCAATCGCATCCGCGCCAGTTTCCGCTGCAATTTCGATCAGGCGTTTGGAAATCAGCGGACGCGCAATCGATGTGCCAAGCAGATAATCCCCCTCATACCGCGCATTGGCGCGCATCATTGGGAAGACGAAATCGCGGACAAATTCTTCGCGCAGATCGTCGATATAGATGTGATGATCGGGCACACCCATCAACACAGCCTTGGCCCGCGCTGGCTCCAGTTCTTCGCCTTGGCCCAGATCGGCGGTAAAGGTCACCACCTCACAGCCATATTCGACCTGCAACCATTTCAGGATAACGCTGGTGTCGAGCCCGCCCGAATATGCGAGCACAACTTTTTTGATCTGATCTGTTTTGGCGGAGTTGGGCATAAGGAGGCCTTTTTGCGTAAAGTGTCGCGGGCGCGGCTAGCAGGGGGAGCGCAGGGGTGCAAGCTCCGGCAGATTTCGGAGAAATCGGGCCGTTCGCGCAAAATAGAATCGCCGCTTGACGTGGTCAGGTTTTGATGACATAAAGTCATGTGAAGCTGACATTGTGTCAGTAGCACATGACTGTTTGATGCAAGGACCAGCCCGATGAAGAACCGCCTGAAGGTGCTACGCGCTGAGCGCAGTTGGAGCCAAGCCGAACTGGGCGAACGGCTCGAGGTTTCGCGGCAGGCAGTGAACGCAATTGAGACAGGGAAATACGACCCGTCTTTGCCGCTGGCTTTCAAGCTGGCCCGGTTATTCGGGATGAAGATTGAAGAAATTTTTGATGATGGAGGAAAAGATGGCTGACCAAAAAGTAGGCGTACCTCGAAACCAAGCCATGAAAGTGATGACGTTCGCGTCACTCGGCTTGTTAGCCATATTATTATTCGCGCGCGTCACCGGAATTCTACCTATAGCCTCGGATATGACGCCAACCGTTGCCGTTGCATTCTGCACCGTGATGACGTTCGCAATTTTTGGTGCCTTCAGCTGGTATCTCAGGCGAACCGACGAGCATGATCTTCATGCCAATTTGTGGAGCATGGCGTGGGCGTGGATCAGTGGCGCATTGATTACTATCGACTGGTCGATCTTACACATCGCGAAACTGGCCCCGCCGGTGGATGCCATGATCATCCTGATGACGAGCAGCGCAGTGGCGGCAGTCGCTTGGGCATGGTTGCGCTTCCGATAGAGGAACTGTGCTGCCGAAGAACTAGGCTAACGATCTATTGGGGCGGGTCTTAGCTAGGCGGCGGATCTGGCGCCCGCTTGCCCCTTGCCAGGCACAATTGTACTTTATATGTTCCGTATCGACTCGGGGTGTGAGCTAACTTTCCACAACGGAGTCGTGCGTGTTGCATCAGCGGTCTATTCTTCAAACGCTTTCCCCCCTAGCGCGGGATTCGATGGCTACTGCTCCCGACATTGTTGACCCCGCAGATGTGCTGCACCGCGTATTTGGTTTCCCCGAATTTCGCGGGGTGCAGCGCGATGTTATTGATCGGGTGTTGGCGGGGCAACGCACCTTGGCTGTGATGCCGACAGGGGCGGGCAAGTCTTTGTGTTATCAGCTGCCGTCGCTGTTGCTGGGCGGTACTACGATTGTCGTCTCCCCGTTGATCGCGTTGATGCACGATCAGATGCGCAGCGCCAATGCGGCGGGCATTCGGGCGGCGACGTTGACCTCCGCCGATAGTAACCGCGCCGAAACTATCGAGCGGTTTCGCGATGGCAATCTTGATCTGCTGTATATCGCGCCAGAACGGGCCAGCACCGCCGATTTTCGCGGGCTGTTACGCGAAGCGCGGATTGCCTTGTTTGCCATAGACGAGGCGCATTGCGTGTCCGAATGGGGGCATGATTTCCGCCCCGACTATCGCTTGCTGCGTCCGTTGATGGACGACTTCCCCGATGTCCCGCGCCTCGCGCTGACAGCGACTGCCGACGCGCACACCCGCGCCGACATTGGTGAGCAATTGGGCATCGCTACCGACGGCATGATCGTATCGGGCTTTGACCGGCCCAATATCCGTTATGCGGTGACCAATGCGGCCAATAAAGGCTCGGCGATTGTATCGGCCATTCGCGGTTGGAACGGCGCGGGGATTGTCTATGCCACCACCCGCGACCGCACCGAAAAGCTTGCCGCGTTGATTGCCAAAACAGGGCGGACGACGCGGTTTTATCATGCCGGAATGGAGCCAGCCGCGCGGATGAAGGCGCAAGCCGATTTTGTCGCGTCCGAGGATATGATCATGGTCGCAACGGTCGCGTTCGGCATGGGGATTGATAAGCCCGATGTGCGTTTTGTCGCGCATGCGGGCATCCCCAAATCCATCGAAGCTTATTATCAGGAAAGCGGGCGTGCGGGGCGTGATGGTGATCCCGCAGTGGCGCACCTATTTTGGTCGCCGGGCGATTTTAGTCTGGCGCGCGAACGGTTGAAGGAACAGCCAGAGGCGCGGCAACCGGCGGACAAGACGCGGATCGATGCGCTGTCTGCTTTGACTGAAACAGCGGGATGCAGGCGCGCAGTATTGCTGAAACATTTTGGTGAAGATCCGCCCGAAAATTGCGGCAATTGCGACAATTGCCTTGACGCACCGATGGTGCTGGATGTGACCGAGTTGGCGCAGAAACTGCTCTCTGCGGCATACCGCACAGGGCAAAGCTTTGGCGTTGGTCATTTGGAAAAAGTGCTGACCGGCGGCAAAGATGAGCGGATATTATCACGCGGGCATGACCAGCTTTCGGTCTTTGGCATTGTAACTGGCGAAGACGTGCGGCTGATCAAGCCAGTGGCGCGGGCGTTGCAGGCGCAGGGGCATTTGACCGCGAATGAACATGGCGGCTTGCGGTTGGCGGGGGCGGCGCGGGCGTTGATGAAGGGTGAGGCGCGTTTGCAAATCGTTGTGCCGCCGAAAACGCGTAAGGAAAAACGCGGGTCTGATAATCCGGCGAATAATCCGCTGTTTGAAGCATTGCGCGCCAAACGCCGCGAGCTGGCGATTGAGGCCAATGTGCCACCCTATGTGATATTTCATGACGCGACCTTGCGCGAGCTGGCAGAGCGGCGACCGCAGACGCTTTCCGAGATTGCGCTAATTAGCGGTATCGGCGCGCGCAAGCTTGAAGCCTATGGCGCAGCGTTTCTGTCTGTAATACAGGATGCAGATAAAGGATGACGCACATGTTCCGCAAGCTGACCAACACAATCTATGCCGCGCCGCAAATCGGGCTAGCTGAAATCGCCGAAGCAGCCGCGCTGGGTGTGACTTTGGTCATCAACAACCGGCCCGAAGACGAAAGCGACGATCAGACGCCGGGGGCAGAGATTGAAGCCGCAGCGCGGGCGGCAGGGATGGACTATGTCGCGATTCCCGTGACGCATAGCGGTTTTAGCGGCCCGCAGGTAGAGGCTATGGCTGCGGCGCTTGAGGGCGCCACTGGCGGCGTGCTGGCCTATTGCCGTTCTGGCACGCGCTCGACGTTGTTATGGGCGCTTGCCGAAGCGTCGCAGGGCGGTGATCCTGATGCATTGACCAATATGGCGGCAAAGGCGGGATACGACGTCAGCCCGATCCGGCCGTTGATGGATATGCTAAAGGCAAAGGCATAAGCGTTGGACGCGGCGCTGATCGAACTGGCGAAGCTCGGCGGCTCGATTGCCGCGATCCTGTTGCTGGCTTGGACAGCTAAGCGCATGGGCCTTGGCGGCGATGTTCGCATCCGCGATGAAGACCACGCCCGCGCCTTGGCCGACGAAGCCGTTTGCGGATATCAGCCGACCCACATTATATTGGATAAAGCCAATATTGGCGCGTTGATGAAAGACGCTAACGGTCGCCATCTGCTCATCCGCCGCCATGGCGCACAATTTGTCGGGCGATTGCTCGACGGACACAGTGATTCCCGGCTGGCCCAGAATTTCCTGACCATTGGCACCGGCGACAAATCCTTTGGCAAAGTCACACTCAATTTAGGCCCGGACGCGCAATATTGGGCGGCGGGTCTGCGGCACATGGCGGTTTAACGATGCCCGACCTTTTTAACCCCATCGAATTTGCAGTTCCCATATTCATCCTGTTGATTGTGCTGGAGATGTGGTGGGCGAAGAGAAATGCGCCCGAAAAATATGAGCCAAAGGACATGCTGACGTCGCTGGCGCTGGGCACGGGCAGTCAGGTCGCAGGGGCATTGACCGGCGGATTGGTCTTTGCGGCTTTGCTAAAGCTCTATGACTATAGGCTGTTCGATATCAGCTGGGCATGGTGGGCTTGGATAGCCTGCTTTGTTTTGGATGACCTTCTCTATTATGTCTTCCACCGCAGCGCCCACCGCGTGCGCTGGTTCTGGGCTGCTCATGTCAATCATCATAGCAGCCAGTATTACAACCTATCGACTGCGCTGCGGCAGACGTGGACAGGCTTCATCGCTTTCAGCTTTATCTTTCGCCTGCCGTTGGCGCTCGCAGGGTTCCATCCGGCGATGATCGCGTTTTGCGGCGCGCTCAACCTGATCTATCAATTCTGGATCCATACCGAAGCGATTGATCGGATGCCAAAATGGTTTGAGTCGGTGATGAACACCCCGTCGCACCACCGCGTCCACCACGCGACCAACCCGCTTTATCTGGATAGTAACTATGCGGGTGTTTTTATCATATGGGACCGGATGTTCGGCAGTTTCGTGCAAGAAACCGACGAAGAACGCATCCGTTACGGTATCGTCAAACAGCTTGGCACGTTTAACCTGTTGCACAATGTTTTCCACGAATGGATCGGCATATTTAAAGATGTTTGGTCAGCGCCTTGGAATGCCAAGCTTGGCTATATCTGGCGACCGCCGGGTTGGAGCCATGACGGCAGCCGCGAGACCAGCGAAACGATTAAAGCGCGGTGGTTGGCCGCACGAGATAAAATGGCTGAACCCGCCGAATAATAATTGCCAAATTTAATCGCCTGATTAAACCCTCGCCTCAAGAGGAGTAGATATGGACGAATTTGATATCATCGTAATCGGCGGCGGCTCTGCGGGGAGTGCGGCAGCGGCGCGACTGTCTGAAGGCGGCAAGTTTTCGGTGTGCCTGATTGAGGCGGGCGGGAATAACAATCGCATCCGCGTAAAAACCCCCGGCTTTATGCCGTTCATCCCGAAATCGTCCAATTACCAATATGACACTATCCCGCAAAAAGGGCTGAACGGGCGGATCGGATATCAACCCCGTGGGCGCGGGCTTGGCGGGTCGAGCGCGATCAACGCGATGGTCTATATTCGCGGCCACCGTTATGATTATGACAATTGGGCTGCGCTTGGTTGCGACGGCTGGGGCTATGATGATGTCCTGCCCTATTTCAAAAAGTCCGAGGGTAATGAACGCGGGGCGGATGCGTTTCATGGCGGCGACGGTCCGCTGAACGTGATGGATCAACACTGGCCGCAAGCCGGTAGCCTTGCGTTTGTTGACGCGGCTGCAGAATTGCAAATGCCGCGCAACGCCGATTTCAACGGCGCGGTGCAAGACGGATTTGGCCTGTATCAAGTCACGCAAAAGGCCGGCGAACGCTGGTCCGCGTCGCGCGCCTATGTCGAACCGGCGGTGGCGGCCGGACGGCTGGCGACAATCACTGGCGCACTGACCGAAAAGATTATTGTCGAAAATGGCCGCGCCACAGGCGTTGTTATCCGGCAAAGCTTTGGACGCAAGCGCACGATCAAAGCGCGTGCGGGGGTCCTCTTGTCGGCAGGTGCATTCGGCTCGCCCCAAATTCTTCAGCTATCGGGCATCGGCCCCGCAGACCATCTGCGCGGACTGGGCATTGATGTCGTGCAGGACAAGCCTTCGGTCGGAGCGGACCTGCAAGACCATATCGATTATGTGTCAAGCTTTGAGGCCGGGTCGCAGGATTTCTTTGGCGATTCGATGGCGGGAAATTGGAAAATGCTGAAAGCCATTATCGAGCATCGTTTCAAGCGCACCGGTGTCATGACCACCTGCTTTGCCGAAAGCGGCGGATTTTGGAAAACCGATCCGTCTTTGCCTGCGCCCGATATGCAATATCATTTTGTCCCTGCAATGTTGGAGGATCATGGCCGGTCCAAGGTGAAGGGCCACGGTTTCAGCTGCCACGCATGCGTGCTGCGACCCTATAGCCGGGGTTCGGTGCGGCTGGGTTCACCCTATGCTGGCACGGCGCCTCTGATCGACCCCGGCTTTTTGACCGATGATCGCGATATGGAAACGCTGAAAGCCGGTGTCCGTTTGATGCACCGGATTTTTGATGCGCCTGCGCTTAAAGCTTATGGTGGGAAAGACCGGTTGGACACACCGCTGGAGGATGATGCCGCGCTGGAGCAGCTGATCCGCAACCGCGCCGACACCGTTTACCATCCCGTCGGTTCGTGCCGCATGGGGCCAAATGCCGATGATGTCGTTGATACCCGGCTGAAATATCGCGGGCTGGACGGGCTATATGTCGCCGATGCCAGCATCATGCCGCGTTTGATCTCCGGCAACACCAATGCGCCGTCGATGATGATTGGTGAACGCGCGGCGGATTTTGTGCGGGCTGACTTGGCGGCCTAGATCGAAACGCTAGACTCCCGTCGACGGGCTCAGGGCTGCGGTGCAGTCGCTTGCCTTACCAACTTAAAACCGGCTGCTGGCAACCTGTGTCATCGTCCGTGCGCCAAAGCTTGCGCGGCGTTCGACCAAAGGGCTGACTTCGCGTTCCAGCGCGTCGAGCGTCAATTCAAACAACGGGCGAAGCTGAACGACTTTTTCTAACAGTTCGCTGGGGTCCTGCTGAATTTCGACATAATGCCGCGCGGCGACTTCGATTTCCTCGGCCAACTCGGCGAGCTTTTCCGCGCCGAATTGATAGCCTTCGCCTTTTAGGGTGTGAGCGGGAAGGATAAGACCGGCTGAACTGCGGTCGCGCATCGCGTTTTCGATTTCGGCGACGGACTTGGTGCCGTCTTCACGAAAATAGCCAAGAATACGGACAAACGCTTCGCCCAACGCGCCGCGCGTTTCGGCAAAAGCGTCCCAGTTAATAACGTCTTCAGCTACCGCAGACATGACCCAAACTCCTGATATGAACGTTCCATATCGACGGGCTACCCTAGGCATTAGAGGTAAATGAGACGTTAAAGTGGGACAGAATCCACTATAACTTTAACGCAAAATTGGCACATTCCAAAATAGTATTCGAAGGGCCGCCGCGTTTTTAATCGGGCGCGAACGGGTTCTTTGATGAGCGGAAGTTAATCCGCACAGGCACTGCGCCAAAATCAAGGTCGCGGCGAATGCCGTTGAGCAAATAGCGGTGATAGCTTGCGGGCAGCTGTTCGGTGCGCGTACCAAAGACAACAAAGGTTGGCGGACGGTTGCGTGCTTGCGTCACATAGCGCAGCTTAATCCGTTTCCCGCCGGGGGCAGGAGGCGGGTTGGCATCGACGGCTGCCTCAAACCAGCGGTTAAGCACAGAGGTTGAAACGCGCCTGCTCCATGCCTCGCGCGCGGCGAACGCTGCGGTTAGCAACTGATCAAGACCCTTGCCGGTCAAGCCAGAGATCGCGACCATCGGAACGCCTTTTAACTGAGAAAGGCCCTCATCAAGCGCAGCGCGTATCCCCTTAAACAGGCCCGCGCCATCAACCGCGACATCCCATTTGTTGACCGCGATAATCAGCGCGCGACCTTCTTCGACCACACCGTCGGCAATTTTCAGATCCTGCAATTCCAGACCCAGTGTCGCATCGAGAACGAGCACGACAACCTCGGCAAAGTCGATCGCATGGCGCGCGTCGGCGACCGACAGCTTTTCAAGCTTCTCCTGAACCTTGGCACGTTTACGCATACCAGCGGTATCAATCAGGCGGACCCTACGAACCGCAAAATCGGGATCCGCAGGGTTGGGATCATGCCATTCCCAGTCGATGGAAATGCTATCGCGCGTTATGCCCGCTTCGGGGCCGGTGACCAACCGCTGTTCACCCAGAATCTTGTTTATCAGCGTCGATTTGCCGGCATTTGGACGGCCAACAATCGCAAGCTTCAATGGCGCATCGGGGGCTTCGTTATCGACTTCGGCTTCGACGCCGCCATCGACATGCGGCAGCAATGCTTGGAACAGATCGGCCAGACCTTCGCCATGCTCGGCGCTAATCGCGACGCCCTCGCCAAAGCCCATGCCATAGGCTTCCATGATTGTGGTTTCGGCTTGCTTG
>JBEBKE010000066.1:0-12579 GCA_040079555.1 Sphingorhabdus sp.
CGCGGCGGCAGCATCATGGCGAAATGGTGCCTCGCGCATCACAAGGAAAGCTTCCTCTACGACCATTTCGACGACATCACCGAAATCATGAAGGCCTATGACATCGCCTATTCGCTGGGCGATGGCCTGCGCCCCGGCTCGATCGCCGACGCCAATGACGAAGCGCAATTTGCCGAGCTCTACACGCTGGGCGAGCTGACGCACCGCGCATGGAAATCCGATGTGCAGGTGATGATCGAAGGGCCGGGGCATGTTCCCATGCACAAGATCAAAGAGAATATGACCAAGCAGCTCGAGGTGTGCGGCGAAGCGCCGTTCTACACGCTCGGGCCGCTGACCACCGACATCGCGCCGGGATACGATCATATCACCAGCGGCATTGGTGCTGCAATGATCGGCTGGTACGGCACGGCGATGCTCTGCTACGTCACGCCCAAGGAGCATCTGGGCCTGCCCGACCGCGACGATGTGAAGGTCGGCGTGGTGACGTACAAGTTGGCCGCGCACGCAGCGGATCTGGCGAAGGGCCACCCGGCAGCACAAGTCCGTGACGACGCGCTGAGCAAGGCGCGCTTCGAATTCCGCTGGCGCGACCAGTTCAACCTCAGCCTCGACCCCGACACCGCGGAGCAATATCACGACCAGACGCTGCCAGCCGAAGGCGCCAAAACCGCGCATTTCTGCAGCATGTGCGGGCCGAAATTCTGTTCGATGAAGATCAGCCAGGAAGTGCGCGAATTTGCGCGGTTGCAGAATCAGGAAGCTGAGGGCTTTATCGCCGCCGAAGAAGGTAGTTTATCCGCCGAAGCTTTAGCGAAGGTGGAAGCGGGCATGGCCGAGATGAGCAAGGTCTATGACGAGACCGGCCGCGAACTCTATATGGGCGCTGGTGATCGGGAGCATGATTGAGGAGGTTGCGAAATAAATGAAGCGAAAACGGAAACCTTGGGGGTACGACTCGCGTGGGATTCCGTTTTCAATCGGCTGCTTGCCGTTAATTCTCTTTTGGGCTGCACTGGTTTCGATTTCCGTGTTCGCGCCAGACCTGATCGAACAGTGCATCGGCCGCCCAGTCGAGCCGCCACGGGGTAAGGCTGGCGTCATCTACGCGGTCATCGAAATAGTCTGCAGCCCGTTGCTAATTTTCGGCTCTTCAACCGAAAAGGCGTTGTTCGTGGTGCTGATTGGAGCGGGTAACGCCCTGTTCTTTGCTTGGCGTTGGACGAAAAAGCATCAAGCCTATTGGGATGTCATCCGCGCCAAGGAGAGAGAAAGGCGTCGGCAGAAGCGGCTTGAAAGAGAGCGGAAGAAGGCAGAATAAGAAGGGTATGGCCGAGATGAGCAAGGTCTATGACGAGACCGGCCGCGAGCTCTATATGGGTGCCGGGGATCGGGAGCATGATTGACGCTGGCGGCTTATCGCCAACAGTGCTCGTCTTGCTAGGCGGTTGACCGTGAAGAAAAACAGTCGCTATGCCGCCCGCTATTTCTGCAGCCTCGATAATCCCGAGGCGACGAAGACTTGGTTTTTAATCGACCTGCGGACTGGCGTGCCGCTGTTCGAAAATGGTGCGCTGCGCCTTTTTGACCGTAAAGAGGTTAACGCGTTTCTGTTGCAGGCGGATGACGCGTAACGGTCGGCTGCGCGTGCCGCGATCATAATTTCATTCAAGGAATACAGGCAAGTGCAGTTCATAAAGCGTTACCTCCACCGCATACTGGCACCAATGGCGCTGATCGCATCCGCCGTTATCGGGTCGGCCCCGGCCAAGGCGGAGGACGGCACTGGCTTTGCGCATAAGGTGTGCGACATCTATGCCGCGCCGATTGAACATGCGACATTTTCTGGGGCGGGCGCTGGCTGTACGTGGCTGATCGGCGAAGGCGATGTTGGCACGACGCGAACTGAAATCATGATGATTGCAACCCGCAACTTGAGCAGCGAAGCGTTCGCTCAACAGATGGAGTTTTGGGCTCCGTTTGCGGATAATATGACTGAAGCACCCGGCTTTCGCGTCAAAGAATTCCAAGTCACCTGTGCCAAAATCGGCGAGGCTGGCCGCGTTGTATTTTGGGGCATTCCGAGCAAGTCGAACCTGATGGGCTATGCGGTGTGCGGCAACAATATCTTGCACGGATCTATCAAGACCCCGCCCGATAGCGACATGGATACGGAGCTGCTGTTCGAACAGCTGATGAATGCTATGGTGCCACTGTTGAAGTGAGTGGTGCGCGGGGTACGCTATACTAATCAAGCGTACTGGGGCTTGCTCGACGGGCTGATTTGGGCCATTTCATCTGTATGAGCCGGTTGAATCCTTTATTTTGTATAATGTTCTTGGAACCCAAGGAAGAGTTGCGAAAAGCAGGGTGAGTTTAGATTGTGTCCCCCGAATTAGCGGAATTATTGCGCCTTACACGCTGCTTAGCGTGCCCAAAACAAATCCGCTTCCCCCGGCGTTAGGCGGCAATATTTAGACAGCCGAAATTTCACTTTAACGTTGCCGAAACCTCGGTATTGTTTCCCTGAAACTTTTAACTAGGCGCCTTAAATGAACCGCAGGAGCGACACGCAGATTGCTGAACCAGTGATCTCAAAACAAATCGTCGTCGGCGCAGATGGCAGCGCTTGGATAAGCTTGTTTTTGGCCTGGGCCATCGCGACCCTTTCTACGTTAGCGGTGCTCTTTGTTGGTGAAGTAATGGGGCAGACGCCGTGCATTATGTGTTGGTTTCAAAGGGCGTTTATGTTTCCCCTTGCGGTCATACTAAGCCTCGCAGCATTTCGCAGTGATTTTGCGGTTTGCCGGTATTCCATTCCACTCGCCGGAATGGGCGCGCTCTTTGCCTTTTACCACTCACTCCTTTACATCGGCGTTATTTCCGAAGACCTCTCACCTTGCAGTCAGGGCGTTTCGTGTGCAAGCGATGATATGACACTCTTCGGCTTATTGCCTTTGCCCTTCCTTTCATTCGGATCATTTTTGGGTATTGCTGCTCTGACTTATTTTGCCAATCGGAGAACATCATCATGACAAGGCGTACGGTCGTACTGCTATCAAGCTTCGCCGCAGTTGCCATCTTCATTTTAAGCGCAACTTTTTACTCCAAGCCCGCGCCTGATTTTGCGCAAAATGTGGATTCTAACGGGGAAAACGTGCTTTTTCGTTCGCATTCTCCCATCCTTGGCCCCGTTTCCGCCAAAGTAACGATTACTGAATTCTTCGATCCCTTATGCGAAACTTGCCGAGAATTTTTTCCGCTTGTGAAGGAAATCATCGCAGATCATCAGGGCAACGTGCGTGTTGTCTTGCGATACGCAACTTTTCACGCAGGAGCGGAGGAAGCCGTTAGGATTCTTGAGGCGGCACGCAGACAAGACAAATTCGAAAATGTTTATTCTGCCTTGATGGAGAAACAGGGCGAATGGGCCGCGCACGGCGCGCCAAATCTCCCCCGCGCATGGGAAATAGCAGCAGAAGTTGGCCTCGATCTAGCCAAAGCCAAGCAAGATGCCGTCTTGCCAGAAGTCGACAGAATAATTCAACAGGATATGGCCGACGCGAAGATGGCTGAAGTGACCAAAACACCAACCTTCTTTGTAAATGGTAAGCCACTGCTATCATTTGGGAAGCAGCAGCTTTACGATATGGTGATAGAGGAAGCGGGGATGCAGCAATAAGGCGTTCGGATCCAAAAATCGGTTACGGTGACAGGCGCGTTAACCCCTAATTAGGCGTTGGCTATTGTGCTTATAGGGAAGCTTTGGGGCATCAGTATCCTGAAACAAGTTGAGGACGGCCTAGTTCTATCGTTCCAAATAACATCACCGGGTCAATTCGCTTGCAATGTAGGATTTGTTTTGGGAACGAAGCTGCACCTGCATTTATCGGGCGGGTTCTTTGACTTAGTCGGCCACCTTCGCAGGCGATATCGCACCGGCATTTGTGGCCGTATTTGTAGGCACATTTTGGGCGGCGGAAAAACCGGCATGACGCCGGTGTTGAATTACGGTGGAATTACGGTATCGGGCGCGATAGCCCCTAAATTCACATATCCACCGCCAACTTCTCGCGCCTCGCTCCCCCCATTTCGCCCCCTAGGGAACACAGCGCCCCCGCCTGAGTTACCCTTTCATCGCAACCGTCCGCTGCTCCGGCGCTGTTTCCGCCTTGGCTATCTGGACAATCCGAAGGAAGCCGAAATGGACAAGACAATTTTGTGCACAATCCTCGCCGCGACGGCGCTGACCGGTGGCTGTGCCGCCTATGGCGGCGGCGTTGGCTATGGCAATGGGGGCTATGATGATGGCGGCTATGGCTATTATGATCGCGCGTCGTACGACCGTTATGGCAATTATGATCATGACCGGCCCGACCCTGCCTATAATGGCTATTATGCCGACCGTTATTATCGCAACGACCGCCGCTATCGCGAACGTAGGATGAACAATAATGACCGGGTCTATCGCGGCGAGAATGGTAAATATTATTGCCGCCGCAGCGATGGCACAACCGGCTTGATCATCGGTGCGGTTGCAGGCGGCGTGCTGGGCAATGTTATTGCGCCGGGCCGGTCTGAAACGCTGGGCACAATATTAGGCGCTGTCGTCGGGGGTGCCGCAGGGCGCGCCATCGACCGCAAAAGTGTACGCTGCCGCTAAGACATAGTCTGGACGGGCAATCATGCGTTTTCGCTGATTGCCCTGTCTGGCGTTACTTCCGCCGCAACGGTTCCATCGGCTGCGCAACATAGCGCGCCCAGTCATAGCGCCACGGCATGTTGAAATAGGCGATGATGATGCCAATGCAGTCGTAAAAAAGCGCATCGATATCGGGCGTCCATTTGCCCGCCAGATAAGCGCGGCCTGCAACAAAGACAATCCAGACCGTCGTCCAAGCAATTTCAAACAGCATCAGCGGCAGCATCTGCATCGGATAGCGCAGGAATTACGGTGACAGGGAATTACGGTGACAGGTGCATCAACCCCTAAATTCCAATCCACCTGACCTGTTAAAAAATTCCGCTTTCCTTAACATATATCCAAGATGGGTTCGAAAAAGCCGAATTTTCTAACATGACTGTGCCAAATTCCGGGGAAAATACTAATCAGACGCTCACCCCATCCTAACCAAAGCCTCATCCAGCGCCTGCAAAAACCTTGACCGGTCGGCTTTCGCAAATGGCGCTGGCCCGCCACCTATCCCGTCCATTCCGGCGCGCAGGTCGGCCATAATCGCCCGGGTGGCGATGGCGCTGCCGATGGAGGCGCTGGTGAACGGCTTGCCATTATTGCCGATGACGACCGCGCCCGCCTTCAGGCACCGGTCCGCCAGCAATATGTCGGCGGTGATCACCACGCTGCGCGGCCCAGCCTGCCCCGCAATCCAGTCATCGGCGGCGTCGAACCTGTCCGATACGATGTGCCGCGTGATCAGGGGATGGTCGGGCATGCGAAAGCGCGCATTGCTGACCAGCACCACAGGCACATTGCGGCGCCATGCGACCTTGTAAATCTCCTCCTTCACCGGACACGCATCGGCATCGACCAATATGCGGGCCGAGAGGGAAGGCGAGCCATCAGGCAGGGAATTAGGGCTGCGGTAAGTCATCTTCAGCTCGGGGCTTTATACCAATTTAGCCCCCGGCACCAACTTCTCCACCAGCCGCCGCAGCTCTCCTGCTGTCGTGTGTCCCGCGACGACCTCATGATAGCCGATGCCCGCCTTGCGCAGCGCTTCCTTCTTCACCGCGTCCCTCGCCGCAGCCGTGCCTTGGTGATGACCGCTACCCTGATATTCGATCGCGTGGACAACGCGGGCGTCGGGGTCCATCAGCGCGAAGTCGACACGTTTTGAATTGATTGCCCAATAAGCGTCCTTGTCGGGGCTACTTAGAAACTCGCCCAGTGATACTTGCGCCATCACCTGCCAGCCGGGGTTGCGCGCGATGACGGCGGCGTCGAGCGCCTTGAACAATACCGCCTCGGGCCGGTTGAGAAGGGCGCGCGCGCTGAAATCGGCGGCCATCACGCGGCCAAGCTGATCAGTGGCGCTGCCATTGGCCTTGGTTGCTTCAGCCAGCCCGTCTTTCTGTAGCGAAACAACCTTGCCGCTCTTCTTGCCCAAATTACGTCCCTGCCAATAAGCCCGCCGCTCGGCTCGCTTGTGCCCCTCGACCAGCCGCTCAACAGCGATACCCAGTACCGCACCCACAGCCAGAACGGCCAGAAGCAAAAGTGGTTTGTCGATCAGCGCGAGAAGTTCGGGGGGCATCTCAGCGTTGTACCACGCGACAGTCAATAAATGGTCAACGTCGCGAGCGTCGGCGGTCAGGCGCAACGCCAACGCATTTGTGCGGAACCATTGCGTCAGGGGAATTCCCGCGAACACAATACTAATTGAGCTGAGGATCATCTTATATCAGCAACTTGTTGAAATTTGCTGCGCTTGACAAACGGTATATGTTCTGCTAATGTTCCCACCATTCGCTCTTTGATATCGTTCGCCCCACGCTTCGCTTGATCCTTCGCCGTGGCGTCGCCCGACAAGTCGGCGGACACGCGTCCCAAAAACCTCACCGCACAGTTGCGAGCCGCCGCCATTGCGCAGGGCCTCAACCTCGGCTCGCTTGGTAAACATTCTAAACTTGGCGGCTGTTGCCACGGTCTCCACCTTCCCCAAGGCCATGGCGGACAAGCCGCGATACCGTTTAGGTGAGACTTTAGTGAGACTTTCCGCGATGACTTATGCTGGCATTTCACCGCATCGCTTACCGCAACGGTTCCATCGGCTGCGCCACATAGCGCGCCCAAACATAGCGCCAGGGCATAATGAAATACGCGATGATAATGCCGATGCAGTCGTAAAACAGCGCATCGATATCTGGCGTCCATTTGTCCGCCAGATAGGCGCGGCCTGCAATCAGGACAATCCAGATCGTCTTCCACGCAATTTCAAACAGCATCAGCGGCAGCATCTGCATCGGGTAGCGCACACCCCACAGGCTCATCAATGCAAGCGCCGCCAGCATCGATTTCGCTAGGCCGCGCATAATGTCCCAATCCGCGCTCTCAAACAATAATTGCGGCCAGACGAAAAGCCCGCCCATGATCACCGCCATCAACAGAAAGATAAAGCGGATCGCGTTTACGCGCCACGTGGCAACCGGGGGGAAAGGACTGTCAGAATTTTGGTGCATGCGCGTGTCTCCGTCACGGTTCATGTCCGCTGTCAGGACACATCATCCGTGTTAGTGTACTACTACAGTGATAGTGTCAAGCCGTTGGCGAAACCGGTTCGATTTTGGGTTGCGCGAAATTTCGGAAAAAGGTGCCCCGATGCTCAGTTTGCCGCCCCATCGGTAGTGTCCTAACACCCAATCGCTTCTTCGATCCACGCCCTTGCGTCCGGGAAGTTGCGTTCCACCTCCGGCAAATCATTGACGCATAGGAACTTGATCTCGTGCCGTTCGGCTCGCCCCAGATAGGCGTGAACATCCTCGACAGACCATTGGTCAAGCGCGCCGACCGCGACGTGCAGGTAATCGCGGGTATCCAGAATCGCGGCATTGCCCGACGCAAGGCAGGCGTGGTTGTATAGGCTTTGCGCAAGGAATTGTTCGGTGCAGCGAAAGCGGAAACCGGCATTGCGCGTGAAGGCGTCAGGATAGGTTTCGTACAGTTCAGCCATCACCGAACGCTGCATCGGGTGGACGACATGTGCGCTTTCAAACACATGGTCGGCGGTATAGCCGATCATCCCTGCGGCGTTAATCTGATTAAAATGGTTCAGCAGGCTGGCGTCATCGCGGCTGATGCTGGACACGGCCATCGCCGAATGATCGGTCCATTTGCCGCGCAATACGGGGCCATTTCCTGCAAAAAAATCTGCGGTTGTGACCGGCGCGGTCAGGAACACGTCATCGTTGAAATACAGGAAATGCTCGGACAAATCGGGGATGCGCCACAGCATCGTTTCAATCGACAGCGAGTTGAACGTCGGCAACGCGTCGGCTTGTTCAGCGAATATCGTCCGATGGTCAACAACGCTGATCTTTGCCGCGAATGCATCGGGCAGCGCCGCGAGAAACGGAATTTGGTCATCGGTCACGATCCAGATACGCCGCACCCATGGCGCGTGATTGGCAATCGAGCGCACGCAAAAGTTCAGCTCGTCACTGCACACCCAGCGATGCGGGTTGGTGCCATTCATATGCAGCGGCGTTTGCGCTTGATCCAAATAATGGTCGCGCTTTTCCCTATGCGCCGGATCGGCGCCGTCCACCCATGTTATGACTGCATCAACTTCAAACATATTGGGCTCTTTGAATACTGGGTTCGCTGTCATAAATTTGTAATAGCGTTTTAGGAAACGCTAACGTCACGGGATAAACGCTGGGGTATGGACGCTAGCTGCGTTGGCGCATTAGCACCCCACACGCGAACCGCGCGAATATCGCTTGTGCCTTTCGCCCGCTGCATTAGGGTTGCCTTATGATCCATAAAGCGAAATCCCCGAACTGGTTTGAAATCGGCATGGATGCCTGGGCACTGGCGGCGGAGTCCAATATGGTGATCGCGCATCGCGTGGGGACGATGGCATTTGGCGGGCCGTCAGCGGCCAAAGAGGCACAAAGGATGATCAGCGAGAAGATCGCCGCCAACATGACGCTCGGCATCGACATCGCGACCGGCAAATATGGCCTTAGCCCCGAACGCATCGTCAGCGGCAGCATTGCCCATTATTCCAAAACCGTCGTGGCAAATCGCCAGCGGCTTGGCGCGCGATAGGCAGCGCGGCGCGTGACAAAGGTCATGGCCTCGGGAGACGCGGTGATGGAGCCGCCGTCTGCCTTTTTGGTCAGCGAAGTCATCGAAATGGCGCTGAGCGACCATGTCAGCTTTGCCACGATCACTGCACAAACTGGGCTGAGCGCTGATGCGGTGAAGGCGTTGATGCGATCCAACCTAAAATCCGGCAGCTATCGCGCGTGGCGAAAACGCGTGCGCGATTTTGGTGATCGGCGCGAAGTTTATAAATAGCACCGGCGACCGTATAGGTGCAAAGCAGAAGGAGGGTAAAATGAGCGAAACGACTGGCCCGAAAGTTCTTGGCTTGGGCGGACTGTTTTTCAAATCAGCGGACCCTGCGGCAACCAATGATTGGTACGCTCGCGTGCTTGGTATAAAGGTGGAGCCGTGGGGGGTGGTCTTTACGCCTGATGCTGCGGCGGCGCATCCCGGGGCGGCTACCGTATTCTCTCCATTCAAAGCCGATACCGATTATTTCGCGCCGTCGGACAAAGAGTTTATGTTCAACCTGATGGTTGACGATCTGGACGCTATGCTCGCCCGCTGTGCCGAACATGGGGTGTTACCGGTGAAGACTTTCCCCGAAGAGGCGAATGGCAAATTCGCTCACATCATGGACCCCGAAGGCCGCAAGATTGAATTATGGGAACCGAAGCCGATGGCATAGCTGCCAACACCGGCTCGTTATGATCATACAGGCTTCATGGGCGGATACTGACGCCTTAACGCTTGGGTGCCCAAGGTAAAAAGCCCGATGTGCGCTCGACATACTCGGAATAGCCGGGCCGCGATTTCTTTAGTCCCTTTTCCAACAGCGGTTTTCCCGACCATTTGGTCAAAGTGAACGTTAGGAACAGTGGCCCAATGATGCTGACCCAGCCCAACGGTCCGATTTCTGCAGCGACCAACCAGATGCCCCACCACGTGCACGCATCACCGAAATAATTCGGGTGGCGAGTATAACGCCACAGGCCAGTGTCGAGGACTTTTCCCTTGTTCGCAGGGTTTGACCGGAACGCTTTTAACTGGGCATCGCCGATGGTTTCGAACACAATGCCAACCAGTGCAACCGCTATCCCAAGCCAAGCAACCGGTCCCATGATTGTTCGCCCGCCTTCACTTGCCAATATCCCCAATTGCGCGGGGAGTGCGGTAATGAAAAGCAGCGGAGCTTGCGTTAAAAATACCGATAAAAGCGCAGCCTTGTTCCAACTCCAGCCTTTATTTTCAATGGTATATGCCATGATTTTTTTATAGCGCGGGTCTTCGCCTTCGCGGCGCCAACGGGTGTAAAGGTGCACAGCGAGCCGAAGGCCCCATAGGGTCGTCAGCGCCAGCAACACCACTGCGCGCCGACCATCGCCGTCAATCTGAAACCAGCTTGTCCAAGCAAGGATAACCATGCCGAATGCCCAAAACGCGTCGATAAACGAGACGTCGCGAATTTTAGTCGCATAGGCCCATAGCAAGAGGATCGCGACCATCAGGACCGCAAGGTTGATCGCTAACGTTGTGAAAGCCGCGGCGATCATTCATCCTCTCCTGCAACGCTCGCCATTTTTTTTCCCGGATGTTTGGGCGTTATTGTCGCGTACAATTCTGCGACCTTTGCCATATCGGCTTTGAAATCACCGGTTGGCCAGATCGCGGGGCCCAGGCCGCCTGTCTTTTTGGCGTAATCCATCATCCCAAGGACCAAAGGCACCTTTGCCCCAACCGCAATGTGGTAAAATCCGGTTTTCCATTTGCGCACCGCGCCGCGCGTACCCTCTGGCGCGATGGTCAGCATAAATTCTGTGCGTTTTGCAAATTCGTCAATCATGGCTTGGACATAATTCTGGTTGCCAGAACGATCGACAGGCACGCCGCCCATATCGAGCATGAAATTTTTCCATGGCCAACGAAACAGAGACTTTTTCGCCATAAAATGGGGCGTGATGCCCAGATCATCGGTCAGTCCGATGAAATTTAGAAAATCCCAGTTGGACGTGTGCGGCGCTGCTATCAGCACGAATTTTCGCGGGCTTGGAACCTCACCAAACGCAGTCCAACCATTGTGATGGTAAATCGATACAAGCGCTTTGCGAAACAGCCGCGATAACAAGCTTGGCTGGCGAATGTCCTCGGCCATAAATGATGTGTATCCCCTCTTCCTGCGGAACAATAGTGGACTGGAGCCTCGGCAAAAGCAATTAGCTTGTTTCCCCTATGTCACCGCGCTAGTCCGCAGGCATTGGAACTGTAAATCAGAACAAACATCGCGGGATTGCCATGACAAACGCTTACACTCCGGTCATTTCGGCCACTGGACTTTTTACCCCAACCGATACGATTTCGAACGCCGAGCTGGTCGCCAGTTACAACGCCTATGCGGACCTGTTTAACGCGCAATACCCGGATGCAGAGCCGTTAGTGCACAGCTCGGTCGAGTTTATTGAGAAAGCCAGTGGCATTAAGTCGCGCAATGTTATCGACAAAACCGCGATTCTTGATCCGGCTATCATGGAACCACGCTATGCGGAGCGCCCCAATGATCAGATTTCATTGATGGCAGAAATCGGCGTGGCGGCGTGTCGCGATGCGCTTGCCAAGGCAGGCCGTGATATTGCCGATGTTGATGCCGTCATATGCGCGGCGTCCAATATGCAGCGGGGCTATCCGGCGATTGCGGTGGAAATTCAGCATGAACTGGGCATGGAGCGCGGCTTTGGCTTTGACATGAACGTCGCATGTTCATCGGCAACTTTTGGCATTCAAACCGCTGCGGATTATATTCGTTCAGGCAACGCGCGTTCGGTTTTGGTGGTCAATCCAGAGATTACCTCTGGCCATCTGAATTGGCGAGACAGGGACAGCCATTTCATTTTCGGCGATGTCGCAACCGCGATTTTGATCGAGTCCAAAGATTTGGCACCAGCATCGCATTGGGAGATTTTGGGCACGCGACTGAAAACACAGTTCAGCAACAACATTCGCAACAATTTCGGTTTCCTCAACCGCGCCGAAGGCAAAGGTCCCGTCGACCAAAGCGGTCCGCGCAATGACAAGCTGTTCGTGCAAGAAGGCCGCAAGGTTTTCAAAGAAGTCGTGCCAATGGTTGCGCAGATGATCGTCGAGCATGCCAGCGATTTGGGGCTATCGGCTGCAGGCCTGCGTCGGCTTTGGCTGCATCAGGCCAATCAGGGGATGAACCGGATGATATCCGGACGCGTCTTGGGGCATGAGGCGAATGACGACGAAAGCCCAACTGTGCTCGATACCTATGCCAACACCTCTAGCGCCGGCTCGATTATCGCTTTTCATAAGCACAATGAAGACTTGGCCGTCGGTGATGTCGGCCTGATCTGCTCCTTTGGTGCGGGCTATTCAGCAGGATGCGTGTTTGTGCGCAAAATGGGCTTATAACGCGCTGCTTCGCGGATGCGCGGCGCGCCAATCCTCTGGCCGATCGAAAGTGCCGCGCCATATTCCTCGTTTTTGTTTTCGCGCGGCATCTTCTTCGCCGCCATAGTCGCGCATGCCGTTAAACTCATGCGTGACGGCCATGCCATCCTTCACTTGTGCGGCGGCTATATCGGGGGTGGTTGAAGACGCGCAGGTCGCAACTGACCGGGCATATCTGTCTTGCGCCTCAGCCTCGCATTGTAGTCCGGGTTCGAGCAAGAGCTGTTCCAGCGCAGCGCGCGCAGCGCGTCCACACGGCCATTCAACATTTCGGGCGTCTCTGCATGTTTGTTTCAGTTCGGGTGCGTCGATCCCATCCAACC
>JBEBKE010000067.1:0-12225 GCA_040079555.1 Sphingorhabdus sp.
ATCGGCAAAGCCAGCGTCTGCGCCCAGCGCGACAAAGAACAACAGCTTTCCCTCTGACAGCGCGGTGAACGCAACGGGCGGTCGGCTTTCTTCCACCGCAATGTGGACAATGCTCCTGCCTGACCTCAACCAAGGATCACCCAAAGCAGGTCGACTTTCCGGTTCAATCCGCAATGCCAATGCGCGCGTTTCCAACAGGCCAGCCTTTGCCACAGCCATCCCCATCGCTTGATAATCGGCTAGCGCAATTCCGGCGCGGCTGGTTTCGCTGTCGCCATTGCATAAGGTGATGGAATGGGCGGCATCACGCAAAGCCTCAAAACGGGCGACCCATTCGGAGCCAAAGGGTGCGACCGATGTGCGGCAGAATTCCGGCGCGGCAGACGGGAGCACGAGGTGCAGTTCAGCACCAAATGCCAGCAATGCTTCAGCGACAATGATATCGGCGCCAGCGGCGAGTGCGCCATAGCCAAAACCCGGCGCGATATCGGCGATGGCCGCATGGACCGCCTCCGTCGCCACATCGTCGTCGCTGGCGATGTTCATGATGCCACTGAAATGCACGCTCGGCGCTGGGCGATGCCTGTCTAGCCAAGCGGCGTTATCGCCTGTCTCCGCCAAGATCGCCGTAAATTGCCGCAACGTGACGGCATGGTCCTCATAGGCTTGCGGCGCGCAAGCGATGGCGGTTTGAAAACTGGCTTGTGCTTGATCGGTACGTCCAAGCAACAAAAACGCCTCTGCGCGCGTCGCCTCGCGCCAATAGGGGGTTTCGCCCTGCGAACGGTCGCCATCAACCAAAGTCAACACATCGCGCGCAATCGATGCGGCGCTTGCCCCATCGCCCGCAAACAATGCCATCGCGGCTGCATTGATCAACGGATAGCTGTCAGGGCGGAGCGTGGCGGCGTGCGCATAAGCTGCCCCCGATTGCGCAAACAACGCCGCTCGCTCCGCCCCAGCCGCCAGCTTTGCCCGGTCTTTCAGCAAGCGGCCTTTAAGGGTTAGGGCATCGACCTCCGACACCCCGTCCAGCCCCGCCGCAACGAACGCATCCCATGCACGGGAAGTCGCGCCGGATCTGGCTAGGGTGAGGATGGGGACCAAGCTCACATTAGTCATTTAACGAACGCGCTCATTTCACCTACGGATCTTTTGGCGGGCCAAGGTTTGTGCCGCCGGGATCGATCATAACAGTCATTCTGGGTTCCTCCGTTTCAACCGTGACCGATGTACCATTTTCATCTGTCGTGTTGGGCAGGGCAAAGCGGACTCTTTGCGGAAAATCAAAAAACCAGTGGTGCTTATGGTCCTCGTCTGGGGGCGGACTGGTGAGCTCATCACCCGCAGCGTTCTTCTTGAGGTAATTAACCATAGCCATGGCTTCGCGGTTATCACCGGAACCTAGGTTTGACTTAAAAGTTTCTGCTTTGAAGAAGCTATAATTTGGACGGCAGGGGTCGCCTTTCGGGTCAGTCCGCTTGAACAACACGACAGGCTTTCCGTTCACTTTTTGAAATTCCCAGTTTGCTTCATCTACAAAAATTACGAAGTAAGAGACTCTGTCGATTTCTATACTGGTAAAATTGTTGTTCCCGGTCGGCTTAGGATTTTGGTCGGCTAGTGGTTTTCGAGCGTTGAGTGCCAAACCACGCACCACCTGTTTCATCTGACCATTTGATAACGGCTGACTGCTCTTATGAATATATTCACGAACGAAAAGAGCGCCGTCGGTGTTAACGCGCATGTAGTAAAACCATATGTTGTGAGGTTTTCGCTTGTATTTGTCATTGTCATAACCCGGGTCCACTTCTGGGTCAGCCCAAGGCGAATGACCATAGCGATCACGCTCGATAATCTGCGTTCCATCGTCACCGAGTATTGCTGCCGTTAGTTCAGCCTGTGGAAAATATGTTTCTGTCGTTAAGAGGACGTCGCTTAGCCCTCTGAAAAATTGCTCATCCGTTTCAATTGGCATGTGTTTCTCCCTGTTCGATACTCAGTGTAATTCTCGCTTTGACCTCACGCCATTCTCTGTTCGCAGATTCAAGCGTTATAAGCTGGTCCATTTTTGTGCTTGCCTCGGCTAATAATGGCTTAGCCTCAGTGGCTCGACCTAGTTTCAGCAGATTGGCGGCAACGGCATATTGCGCCTTTGCTAGCTGAAAAGCCGCTTCGACGTCGTCGGGTTTCTTGACAGAAATTTTTTCCTTGATCGACAATTCGGTCCGCCGCGCTTCCAAAGAGCCAACGAAATCTTTCCTTAGATAACGGCTGTCTGCTAACCATGCGGCGACGTTTCCCGTCTCGTTTAGGATGTTCGGGTCACCCGGCCGGGCTGCGGCAGCGCTTTTCATCCACTTATTTGCATGGGTAAAGGCAAGCTCGCCGAAATCGGGCTGCTGTCTCGATTCTAGCTGGACGATTCCGATGTTCAGAAACCCCCAGCCCATTTCCATCATATAGTCTGGGTTTGCAGGATCAAAGGCCACTAGGCGTTTTGCTGCTGATGCATAGGACTGATAATGACGCATAGCAGTCGGCCAGTTGGCGGTCCGCTCAGCAACCCGTCCGATCCAATACTCACTTTGGCCATGCGCAAAAATACGATTAGGGTTCAACGGTTCGCGTTCCAGCAGAGCCTTTGTGACGGTATGAGCTTCGACAAATTGTCGGTGCGCCTGCTCCATTTCGTCGCGTTTCTCAAAATCTTCACCCATGGCTTGCAGCACCCGTGCACGACGTTCCAGGCTGTCCGCCGGCAATGCCGCCAAATCTCCTTGCTGCAGATAATATTTCATTGCCCGAGTATTGACGGCGTCAAGAACATCGAATCTGCCGACTCCCTTCAGCCTATCCCGCAAATCGGTCAGCATATACTCGACCAGCCCCTCAGCCTCCGCGCGTTGACGTGCCGCTTCGTTGCGGGCCGAAAGGGCGAGGGTGGTCATAACGCCCATGACTAGCATCGCGGCAAAGGCCGCCCCCGTGATCCACATCACGCGGCGGATGCGGCGTTGAGCGTCGCGTTGCACCAAAGCGTCCAATGGCACGCCCGCTATACCCGCGACGATTTTCAGGAAACCCAGCGTCTGACCATCCGCTTCTTTGCGCAGATCAGCAGCCAGCGGTTCATTGCCCCCGTCGGTCAACGCTGCTGGAAACGCTTGTTCAGGTTCGCCGCGCACCACCGCTGCTAAAATTGGCTTTCCGGGGTGCAGCCTGCGGAACAAAGTGATTTCTTCGCCGACCCAGCGTGACGCCGCTGCATCGGGGGAGCAGATGACGATCAGTGCCTCTGCCTGCGCTATCGCGGCATGGATTGCATCGGACAGGCTCGGGGCGGCAGCAAGGTCTTCTCTGTCACGGAAAATTTGGCCCAAGGCGGTCTGGCCACCGGCAAACGATTCAGCAAGATGTTTGGGAAGTCGGTAGCGTTCCAGCCGGGATTGCAGCTTTGCAGCAATAGCGGCATCGGCATGGGCGTAGGAAATAAACGCGGCAAAGCGGCGCGGTTTATCTGATTCTACTGCTAGCCCACCCAGCACCATCGCGCACCCCCTGCGATTCGATGGGTCAAAGTTACAGGATTTTAGATCGAGTTAAATGCCTATTTTTGTGACAGATATTGGACAAGCGTAGCGGTTTGTGCCGCATTGAAACGCAGCCCCAGCTTTGTCCGCCGCCACAATATATCCTCCGCAGTTTGCCCCCATTCTTGGGCGACAAGATAATTGACCTCGGCACCGGTCAGGCCATGGCCGAAATCGGCCCCCAGATCTGCCATGTTTTTCGCACTGCCCAGCCAGTCGCCTGCAAGCGTGCCATAGGTTCGCGCCAGTCGCTTGGCAGTGACGGCATCGAGGAACGGATAGCTGCTGCGCAGCGCTTCGCCGACAACAGCGGTATCGCTCACGGGGAAGTCTCCGCCGGGCAGAGGCTTGCTTGCTGTCCAGCTTGGTCCGTTCAGTTGCGGCAGCCAGCGGGCAAGCTGAGCCACAGCGCTTTCGGCCAAATGGCGATAGGTTGTAATTTTGCCGCCGAACACCGATAGCAACGGCGCGGTGCCATCGGCATCGGTGTCGACGTCAAAGCGGTATCCGCGCGATGCAGTCTCTGGCTTGCCTGCGCCGTCGTCCACTAAAGGCCGCACGCCAGCATAGCTCCACACGACATCAGCGGGCGTGACGGGTTCGCGGAAATACTCGCTGGCCCCTGCGCATAGATACGCGATTTCTTCGTCGCTGGCTTTGATCGGGTCGCTGGGTTGATGGTCCGCATCAGTCGTACCGATCAGTGTGAAGTCATCCTCATAGGGTATCGCGAAAAAGATGCGGCCATCGGGGTTTTGAAAGAAAAAAGCGCGTTGGTCGGTGAACAGGCGTTTGACGACGATATGCGATCCGCGAACGAGGCGGATTTTGTCTTGGCGGTCGCTCGGTTGATTTTCCACGCGGTCGAGCAAAGAGAGAACCGATGGCCCAGCGGCGTTAACGGCGGCTTTTGCTTTCACCACGCTGCCATCGGCGCCGGTTATCGACCACAGTCCGCGCTCGCGGCGCAATGAAGATACTTCGCATTGCGTGCGGATATCGGCCCCATGATCGGCGGCGTCTCTGGCATTCAGCACAACCAGCCGCGCATCGTCTACCCAACCGTCGGAATATTCAAAAGCAGTGTCGAAACCGGGCTTTAGCGGCAGGCCTGCTGCATCTTTGCGCAGATCCAACGTGCGCGTTGCGGGCAGCAGTTTGCGGCCGCCTAGATGGTCATAAATAAACAGTCCCAGCCGGATCAACCAGCGCGGACGAAGCCCTTGCCGATATGGCAGCACAAAGCGCAGTGGCCAGATGATATGCGGCGCAATCGCCCATAAACGCTCCCGCTCGATCAGGCTTTCGCGCACCAGCCCGAATTCATAATGCTCCAAATAGCGCAGCCCGCCATGGATCAGCTTTGTCGAACCCGATGATGTGCCGCTGGCCAGATCGCCGCGTTCCAACAAAATCACCTTCGCCCCGCGTCCCGCTGCATCGCGTGCAATGCCGCAGCCGTTCACACCGCCGCCAATAATGGCGAGATCATAGATCATATCTGACTTGCTCATAGAAACGCCCATGCCACCAAAGTTGCGCCAGCAAAAGACGTCAGCGTGGCAAGAATGACTGGCAACATCGCGGTCCAGCCATGGTCGAGCAAAGCCTCTAACCGGCTGCGCATTGCGGTGGCGGTGACAGCAAATAGCAGCAGCGCCTTGGACGCAATTAGGCCGTAGTGTTGAACAAAGGCTGGCATCGTGATCAACGAGTTCGCCGCAACCAAAGCGAAAAAGCCCAGAATAAACCAAGGCAGTTTTAGCTTCGCGGCAAGGCTTTTTGGCGTGCCATCGGCGCTGCCAATATACAGCCCGATGAGCGCCACGACCGGCGCCAGCAACGCCACGCGGGATAGCTTTACGATGGTCGCTGTCTCGCCCGCTGCTTGACTAAAGCTATAGCCACCGCCCAGTGCCTGCGCGACATCATGGACCGCAGCCCCCATCAGGAACCCTGCCTGCCGGTCGGTAAAGTTCAGCGCCTCTGCGATCAACGGATAGGTGGACATCGCAATCGCGCTGGCAAGGGCAACGCCGACCAAAGTCAGCGTGAAATACTCATGATCCAGCCGTTTTTTGCCAATCATTGCATAGATCGCTAGCGCCGCCGATGCGCCGCATATCGCCGTTGCACCGCCGCCGAGCAATCCGGCATAGCGGCCAAGCCCAGCAATCCTTGCGCCGAGTAAACCAGCGCCTATCGTCACGGTCATCACCGCGATCAATCCAGCAAACGCCAGCGGCCCGACCTCGCCAATCTGCATCACGGTGACTTGTGTTCCTAGCAACACGATCCCCCAGCGCAGGCCAGAAGTTGCGGCGAGATCAAGCCCGGCATATACCTTTGAATTGGCTGAAACGAAATTCATCGCAAGGCCGAGCAACAGTCCGGCAAGGATGACCGGCATCCCATAATGTTCGGAAAACCAAGTCGCTGCCGCAGCGCCAATGGCAACCATGATCATGCCCGGCATATACTCGCGCAGCTGCGTTTTATGCGGCGGCGCAGCGCTTTCCTGTTCAGATAGCAACACTTCGCCGTACAGGTCGGCGACATAATTCATCTTTATGTCTTGCGGTGTCATATTCGCGTCTATAAGCTTTCTTGAATAAAGCTCCAGCCTATAAAGCGCATGGGGTCAAGCGAGAGGGATAAGTTTATGCGCCACGGGATCACGCGATGAAGCCGATCACGCCAACCTTGCGCTGGACGCTGTTTGGCCTGCTGTGCGTTGCGGGGATATTTAACGCGATGGACCGTCCGATCATTTCGATCCTGAAGCCTTCGATGCAAAGCGATCTCGGCTGGAGCGACAGCGAATATGGCCGCCTCGCGCTGATCACACAGATTGCCGCTGCCGCGTCCTTCCTTTTTACCGGCTGGCTTATCGACCGCATCGGCGTCCGTCGTTCGATGATTGGCGGTGTCACTGCATGGAGTCTGGCGGCGATGGCGCATGGCTGGGCGCTCGCAGCTTGGCAGGTTGTGGTCGCGCGGATCGGTCTTGGCGTCACCGAGGCGATGCAAACGCCACTCACGATTAAGATGGTGGCGACGCTGTTCGAAACCAATCGCCGCTCGCTAGCGCTTGGCGTCAATACTGCGATCGGCAGCATCGGAACGATAGCTCTGCCGTTTGTTATTCCCCTGCTGGCGACGACTATCGGCTGGCGCGGCGCGTTGCTGATCGCGGGCATCGGTGGCTTCATAACTCTGGCGGCGTGGCTGGCTGTCGCGCGCGGCATCAGGTTTGATGACACGGCCGAGCACGAGGCACAGGATTGGTCGGACGACGGTAAACCCTATGGTCCGATATTACAGGATCGCCGGACCTGGGCAATTGTTGTCACCAAGGCGGTATCGGATTCGACATTCTGGCTGATGACATTTTGGCTACCCGATTTTTATCGCAAGACTTACGCCTTGACGACTGAACAACTCGCCGTGCCGCTCGCACTGGCGTTTGCGGGTTCGGCGTTGGGCGGCCTGTTCGCGGGCGGGGTTTCGACCGCCATGATCGGGCGTGGCTGGCCTGTTGCGCGCGTGCGTTTCGCCGTGATGCTGGTTTCCGCGCTGATTGTGACGCCAGTACCCTTCGTCCTCGGCGTAGGCAGCTTCTGGCCGGTCGCGGTGATGATGGCGGTCGTGCTAGCGGGCCATCAGGGCTTTTCACTATCGATTTTCGCGACGATTACCGATGTCGTGCCGCGCGCAAAGATCGGGCGCGTAACCGCATTCGGTGCGTTTTGCGGCAATCTGGCTGGCGGCTTGCTCGTTTATTTTGTCGGTATCGCGCGCGATGCCGGATCCAGCTTCACCCCGTTTTTCATCTTCGCAGCGGTATCCTACCTGCTCGCGCTTGCTTGGTTGCACTTGGTGATGCCAACGATCCGGCGGGCTTAGAGCTATTTTGTAAAAACGGCGGGACGATAGGACGGCAAGACGATTTTTGCGCCTGTCGCAACGCCGTCCTACCGTCTTTCCGTCCCGCCGTTTTTACTTGAAATTCGGCGGCCACTAATAAGCAAAAGTAGAGGGTTTTTACCCAGCCTTAGCCAAACCGTGTTGCGTGACCATTTCCTGCAGCTCACCCGCTTCGTACATTTCCATCATGATATCACTGCCGCCGAGGAACTCGCCTTTGACGTAAAGCTGCGGGATGGTGGGCCAGTCGGAATATTCCTTGATGCCTTGGCGGATTTCCATGTCTTGCAACACATCAACGCTGGCATATTCGACGTTCAGATGATCGAGAATGGCAATCGCTTTGCTGGAAAATCCGCATTGCGGAAACAAGGGCGATCCCTTCATAAACAGGACAACATTATTGCCCTTGACCAGATCGTCGATACGTTCGTTTGCACTCATGCTATTAACTCCGTTCGTTTCACGCAAAGATCGCAAAGATTTTCAAGATTTCGGTTCTACGGCCGACGGTCGAGTACCTCTCTGACCTCTTAAAAATCTTTGCGTCCTTTGCGTTCAAAAAATCAATCGGGCACTGCGGTCGTCAGCTGCAGTGCATGTAAAACACCGCCCATGCGTCCATCCAGCGCATCATAGACAGCCTTATGCTGTTTCACGCGCGACAAGCCAGTAAAGGCCGATGATACCACACGCGCGGCGAAATGGTTGTTATCGCCCGCAAGGTCGGTAATTTCGATGATCGCATCGGGAAAAGCCGCACGTATCATGCCTTCAATCTCGTCAGCTGCCATCGCCATAATACGGGCTCTTATGCCTGTTCAATAAACTGGCGGCGCGCCTCGACCATTTTGGTATCGAGCATAGCGCGAATGGCGACATCGTCGGTTTCAACACCAGCCGAGGTCAAATCGCCGAGCAATTTGCGGACAACATCTTCGTCACCGGCTTCTTCAAAATCGGCCTGTACAACCGATTTGGCATAGCTATCCGATTCTTCCGGAGTCAGCCTCATCTGTTCAGCGGCCCACAGCCCGACCAGCTTGTTGCGGCGAGCGGTAACGCGGAACAGCATTTCCTCGTCATGGGCGAACTTGTTTTCAAAGGCATTTTCGCGATTGTCGAATGTGGTCATGGTCGAATCCTCTGCCGCTATGGCCTTAAAATAGTAGCACAGCCCCTGCCAAACAAGGGGCGGGTCGGCAAGTGGCGCAGTGCAATTATTTGGGCACCGCCGCACAGCGGCGTTGCAAGAAAAATGAGATAATAAGAAATAAGATCAATTCTTGGACGCAAATTTCACAGTGGGCGACAAGCTCCCTTATTTCTTATTCTCCTTATTTCTTGCAAGTCCGCACAGCGGGCTTGCCCAAACCTCTGGCACTCCGCCTACATCGTCACCACGAGCTTACCGACCGCTGCACGGTTGCCCAGCTTGGCAATCGCTTCGCCGCCGCGCTCCAGCGGGAATGTTTCAGACACCAAGGGCTTGATCTTGCCTGCGCTGTAAAGCGCGAACAATTCGGCGATGTTGGCGCGGTTTTTCACTGGCTCGCGCGCTGCATAGGCGCCCCAGAACACGCCGCACACATCGCAGCTTTTCAGCAATGTCAGGTTCAGCGGCAGCTTGGCGATGCCAGCGGGGAAGCCAACAACCAGAAAGCGCCCTTCCCATGCGATCGAACGCACAGCCGGTTCGGAATAATCGCCGCCGACGGTGTCATAGATGATGTTGTAACCATTGGGGCCAGCGGCGGCCTTAAACATTTCCGCCGCCGCTTTGGATTGGTCTTTGTCGAACGGCTGATAAGGGTAAACGACGACTTCGTCTGCACCTGCTTGCCGCGCAACCTCGGCCTTGGCTTCGCTGGACACGCCAGCGACCACACGGCCACCATAGGCTTTGGCCAGCTCAATCGCCGAAATCCCGATGCCGCCTGCACCGCCGAGCACAAGGACATTGTCGCCGGCCTGCATATGACCGCGATCTTTCAGTGCATGGATGCTGGTGCCGTATGTCATCAGCAACGACGCGCCTTCCTCAAACGACATGCCGTCGGGCATTTTATACAGGTTATGCGTCGATAGCGCGATCCGTTCGACCAAGCCGCCACTGCCGCAACCGGCCAGTACTCGGTCGCCAACGGCAAAGTCTGTAACACCTTCGCCAACCGATTCGATCACGCCCGCGATTTCGCCGCCAGGGGCAAAGGGGCGCTGTGGCCTGACCTGATAGCGATCTTCAATAATCAACGTATCGGGAAAGTTGATCGCGCATGCCTTTACGGCAACAACGACTTGGCCGGGGCTAGCGACAGGTTCTGGTAGCTCGCCCAAGACCAAAGTTTCAGGGCCGCCGGTTGCGGTGGATAACAGGGCCTTCATGCGTGTTCCTCTCGTTCAATTCCTATCCGCGCAGCGGACTCTCAACCGTTGCCATAGCGGTTTCATTTGCCGTTGCAATTGGCGGCTGCGGCAAGTTTAAGGGATGTGAAAAAGGCGGGAAGGAAATAAGACGGCAGGAAGGAGCGCACCCCCTCTTCCTTCTTCTTTTCTTCCCGCCTCCTTTACACAAATTGGCGCAAGCGCCCGATTAGGCAACCGACGGCGCGAGCCAAGGCTTCTCCGTCGCCAGCTTGCTTTCATACCCCGAAATGTCATCGCTGCTTGCCAAAGTCAGCCCGATTTCATCAAGGCCCTGCAGCAAGCAATGTTTGCGGAACGCGTCGATCTCAAACACGAATCGATCCTGAAACGGCGTGGTTACAGTCTGATGCTCCAGATCAATATGGATCGGATCGGTTTTGGCGACCTCCATCAACCGGTCGATCGCTTCCTGCGGCAACACCACCGTCAACAACCCGTTCTTAAACGCATTGCCCGAAAATATGTCAGAGAATGAGGGCGCAATCACCGCCTTAATCCCCATATCATCCAGCGCCCATGCCGCATGTTCACGGGAAGACCCGCAGCCAAAATTATCGCCCGCAATCAGGATGGGAGACCCTGCATATTCCGCGCTGTCGAACAGATTATCGGGATCTACACGAATAGTCTCAAACGCCCCTTTGCCAAGGCCAGACCGGCTGATTGTCTTCAACCACGCGGCTGGAATGATGACATCGGTGTCGACATTTTTGAGGCCAAACGGATAGGCTTTGCCTTCGATGGTGGAGACGGGGTTCACGCCACCAACTCCCGAACATCGCAAAGCCTACCCGTCACAGCCGCCGCCGCCGCCATCGCGGGGCTCACCAAATGCGTCCTTGCCCCCGGCCCTTGCCGCCCCACAAAGTTACGGTTTGACGTAGACGCACAACGCTCCCCCGCTGGCACCTTATCCGGGTTCATGCCCAGACACGCCGAACAACCCGGCTCGCGCCATTCCAGGCCTGCGTCGGTGAACACCTTGTCTAGTCCTTCGGCTTCGGCCTGCGCTTTTACCAATCCACTGCCGGGGACGACGATAGCCCATTTGACGTTGGCGGCTTTGTGGCGGCCTTTTAGCACGGCTGCGGCGGCGCGCAGGTCTTCGATGCGGCTGTTGGTGCAGCTGCCGATGAAGATGTTTTGGACCTCGACTTGCGTCATTGGTGTGCCAGGGGTCAGGCCCATATAGGCTAGGCTCTTGGCGGCTGCCTCTTGCTTGGAGGGGTCAGCAAAGCTTGCTGGATCAGGGACGACGCCGGTGATCGGCACGACATCCTCTGGACTGGTCCCCCAAGTCACAGTCGGCGCGATGTCGGCGGCGTCGATGACGACCACCTTGTCGTATGCCGCTCCTGCGTCGGTTGCCAGCGTGCGCCAATAGGCAACCGCTGCGTCCCAATCTGCGCCCTTGGGGGCCATCGGGCGACCCTTTAGATAGTCGAATGTTTTCTCGTCGGACGCGCATAGTCCGGCACGTGCGCCATGTTCGATGGCCATGTTGCTGATCGTCAGGCGACCTTCGATCGACAGGGCACGGATTGCGCTGCCGGTATATTCGATGACATAGCCGGTCCCGCCAGCTGCACCCAATACGCCGGTGATATGCAGCACAATATCCTTGGCGGTCACGCCCGGGGTGACGTCGCCCTCAACGCGGACTTCCATCGATTTGGAGCGGCTGAGTTGCAGCGTTTGCGTGGCCAGTACATGCTCCACCTCGCTGGTGCCGATGCCGAATGCCAGTGCGCCTAGGCCGCCGTGGCACGCCGTATGGCTGTCGCCGCACACGATGGTTGTGCCGGGTAGCGAGAAGCCCTGTTCGGGCCCGACAACATGGACGATGCCCTGTTCGCGGTCAGTCGCGCCGATATAGCGAATGCCGAACGCGGGGGCGTTTGCCTCCAATGCTGCCAGCTGAGTCGCGCTTTCGGGGTCGGCGATGGGGATGCGGTTGCCTTGTGCATCTTTGCGCGCAGTGGTCGGCAGGTTATGGTCAGGGACCGCGAGTGTCAGGTCGGGCCTGCGTACAGTCCGTCCAGCATTGCGCAACCCTTCAAAGGCTTGCGGGCTGGTCACTTCATGCACCAAATGCCGGTCAATAAAGATCAAGCAGGTGCCGTCTTTGCGGGCCGAGACGACATGCGCGTCCCAGATTTTTTGGTATAAAGTGCGGGGCTGAGTCATGGGTTTTCTAAAGCCACAGGAATCCCAGCGATGCAACCTTATCCTCCCCATCGACTTGCGATGGGGAGGTGGCAGTTGCGCAGCAACTGAC
>JBEBKE010000068.1:0-12141 GCA_040079555.1 Sphingorhabdus sp.
GGGCTCTCAATATCAACGGGGAATCACTGGATTGCTTATTGGCAAAAGCGAGGGCTAATAGACAGGAGATAATCGCCGATTTGAAGGGAATATGAATTTGCCAGATACATTCCACCCCGAGTTGCTCGCCGGCAAAGTCGCCTTTGTGGCGGGGGCTTCATCAGGCATCAACCTGCGCATCGCGCAACGCTATGCCGCAGCTGGGGCCAAGGTGATGGTCATCAGCCGCAGCGAAGACAAAATCGCCGCGGCGGCGGCATCGATTGGCGGCGATGCGATCGGCATGGCCTGCGACGTGCGCGATTATGCCAAAGTCGCCGAGGCCTTTGCGCGATGCCGCGACGCATTTGGCGAGATCGATATCGTGCTGTCGGGTGCGGCGGGCAATTTTCTGGCCCCGGCTTTGGGGATGAGCGCGAATGCGTTTAAGACCGTCATCGACATCGATTTGCTTGGCACATTCAATGTGCTGCACGCGAGTTACCAGCATTTGCGCAAACCCGGCGCGTCTTTAGTGTCGATTACCGCAGGACAAGCTGTCCGTCCGATGATGTATCAAATCCACGCCTGCGCCGCCAAAGCAGGCGTCAATCAGGTGACGAAATGCCTGGCGATGGAATGGGGTCCAGCGGGCGTGCGCGTCAACGCCGTCTCCCCCGGCCCGATTGGCGATACCGAGGGGATGGCGCGGCTTGCGCCTAACCCAGAGTATGTCGCGGCGAGCAAAGGCCGCATTGCTCTGCGCGATTGGGGCACGAAGGACGACATCGCCGATGCTTGCCTGTGGCTGGCGAGCGATGCTTCGCGTTATGTGACGGGTGCGATTATCAACGTCGATGGCGGCAGCGAGCTGGGCGATGCAGGCGGCGATGCATTGACTCCGCCAACGCGCTAGTGGTCTGATGACAAAGCGACGAAGGGGGCCGCTAGTTCTGCGCCGCCGCGATCCCAGCTGGCTCTAGCAAGGGGACGACACGTTGAATTAGGTCGTCGAAAACCTTTGTAGGGCCGGTTCCACCATTTTTGTCTAAATAGACTTTAAGCGAAATGATCTGACCATTGCACTCGGCATAGCCGGACATTTCCGTAAATTGTGCGTGGAATATCCAAATTCGGTTCCCTTCCAGTCCGCTTTGTAGGCAGGGATTCAATGCCGTCACTTTGGCAAATAAGTGTGACTGCTTCATCTGATCGATATAGCGCCGATGGTCGCCGACAACCGATTTGCGCGCCGCTTCGTCAGTGCTCTGCGTGACTGAAAGTTCGACCACTTCGCCCCGCAACAATGGCCTATCGGGTAACGCACTCCACCGGCAGCCGACGCCAGAATTCTCGATTACGACCCCAGAACTCGGCAGCAAGCTGCAAATGGCTTGACCCAATTCGGCGCTATCGCGTTCTGCTGCATGCGCATTAGGCGTTGCGCCTATCGCCAAAACCAACAGGATTGCTAACGGTGATCGCATAAGACGTGACACCGGATTTCCTTTACTTGAGCAGTCCAAAAACCCCGATCAACAGCGGATCATTGGTCGACTGCGGATTGGCGCGGATATTGCCTTCTTCAAGGCCAATCGCCGCCCAGATTGCGTCATCGGCTTTGCGGGTAATGTCCTGGCCAAGCGCCGCCATGTCGAAACCGGTTACGGATTGGACAGCCTTGTTAATCACCTGATCGTCGAAGAGGCGCAGGCCGTCGGTAATTCCCGGCAGCATCGAATCGAGCAGTGCCACGCCCATTTTTCCGCGCAAGAATTGCGTTGCCGCTTGCGGACCGCCGCGGACAATCTCGTTCGCGGCCTCAATGCTGACATTGCGGACGGCCTCTGCAACAAGCGGCGCCGCACGTTCTGCACCCTTTTCCGCCGCGCGGTTTAGCTGGCGTTGCAAGCGGTCACGGAAGGATTTGCTTTGCAGCACCAGCGAGGCGATATTGACACCAGCACTACCGCCAAAACGGTCCGGCAACGAAATCCGCGCCACCGAGCTATCGTAAAACCCGCCGGGTTGCAGCAATAAGGCAAAGGCATTTTGCGACGCCAAAGAAAGCAACCGGCGGATCGCCTCGGTCAAGCTAAAGCCCGGCATCGTCTGGCAGCCGGGCAAAGCCAATGTCGCGCCAGCTGCCCCGGCTAGCAACAATTGGCGGCGGTCAAAAATCATGGTCATGGGCGGTCTCCTCTGTCCCTTTGCGGTGCTGTATCAGATATTTGCTGGCGTTGCCATGAATGGATTTTGGTACCTGTATCCTCCCCATCGACTTGCGATGGGGAGGTGGCAGTTGCGCAGCAACTGACGGAGGGGAATTGCAACGGTAGTTGGGCGGACTGAGTCCGCCGCCCCTCCGTCACGCCTGCGGCGCGACACCTCCCCATCGCAAGTCGATGGGGAGGATGACTGGAGCTAAACCTCCGCCTATACCCCAGATATGAATCGCCCCCGTCCATCCGGCAACCGCGTGCGTGTTGTGCTATTGACGCAAGTCATCGGCCCGCTCGACTATCGCCTGCCCGCTGGAATGAACGCAGAGGCTGGCTCGATTGTCGTCGTGCCGCTGGGGCCGCGCAAGCTGTTGGGCGTGATCTGGGATGAAGGCGCATTTGGCGAGGAAGCCATCGAAGAACACCGGCTGCGCAATGTGCTGGAGCTGGTGGACATCCCACCGATTGCGCCCGGATTGCGGCGCTTGGTCGATTGGGTGGCGGACTATTATCTCGCCAGCCATGCGTCGGTTTTGCGGATGGTGGTATCGCCCTCTGCGGCGCTGACGGCGGCGGGGACGATTACCGAATATAGGCCATCGGGGTTTGAGCCTGAACGGATGACTCCGCAGCGTGCGGTCGCGCTGGATGCTTTGGTCGATGCGCAAGGTTTGGTCCGAGAGCTGGCTGCCGAGGCCGGGGTCAGCGACGCTGTGATACGCGGACTGATAAAAGTGGGTGCGCTGGAGCCGGTGCAAGTAGCCATCGATGCGCCCTTCCCCACCCCGGATCCGAAGCATCATTTGCCGACGCTAAGCGATCTGCAAGAAGCCGCAGCATCGGTGATGCGGGCGGCGGTGGCGGCACGGACATTTGAGCCCATTGTTCTCGATGGCGTCACCGGTTCGGGCAAGACCGAAACCTATTTTGAGGCGGTGGCAGAGGCGCTGAAGTCTGGCCGGCAGGTCCTTGTTTTACTGCCGGAAATTGCCCTGACCCAGCCGTTCCTGAAACGCTTTGCCGCGCGTTTTGGCGTTGAACCAGCGACATGGCATTCGGGGATGAAGCAGTCGCAGCGCCGCCGTGTATGGCGCGGTTTGGCGGAGGGCCGCGTGCAGGTCGTTGCGGGGGCGCGCTCAGCGTTGTTCCTGCCCTTTGCCAATCCGGGGCTGATCGTCGTTGATGAGGCGCATGAGGTGAGTTTCAAACAAGAAGACGGCGTTCGCTATCACGCCCGCGATGTTGCGGTGATGCGTGGCAAGTTTGAAGGATTTCCCGTGGTGCTGGCCTCGGCCACACCGGCGCTGGAAAGCCGCCATATGGTCAGCATCGGGCGCTATAAAGGCCTTGAAATCCCGTCGCGTTTTGGCGCGGCAAAGCTGCCGAAGATTGAGGCGATTGACCTGACGATCGATCAGCCCGAACGACAAAACTGGATCGCGCCGCCCTTGCTTGCGGCCATCGAAGAACGGCTGGAACGCGGCGAGCAGAGCCTGTTGTTCCTCAACCGGCGCGGCTATGCACCGCTGACCCTGTGCCGCCATTGCGGCCACCGTTTCCAATGTCCCAATTGCACCGCGTGGATGGTTGAGCATCGCCTCGTCCGCCGCCTCGCCTGCCACCATTGCGGCCATGTGATGCCGCCGCCCGATACCTGCCCCGAATGCAAAGCCGAGGATGCGCTCGTCCCTTGCGGCCCCGGCGTGGAGCGGATCAGCGAAGAGGTGAAGAAATTCTTTCCCGACGCGCGAACCTTTGTTGCCACCTCCGACACCTTATGGTCGCCCGATAAAGCCGCCGAGTTCGTCGCGATGGTAGAGGCCAATGCGATTGATATCATCATCGGAACGCAGCTGGTAACCAAAGGCTATCATTTCCCCAACCTGACTTTGGTAGGCGTCATCGACGCTGATCTGGGCCTAGAGGGCGGCGATTTGCGCGCGGCGGAGCGCACGTTTCAACAGATTGCGCAAGCCGCAGGCCGGGCCGGACGCGCAGAAAAGCCGGGGCATGTGTATATCCAGACGCGCAACCCCAAACATCCCGTGATCGCGGCGTTGGTAGCGGGAGATCGCGACGCATTCTACGACGCCGAAATTGCGCAACGGCAAAGCGCAGGTGCCCCACCCTTTGGCCGTTATGCCGCGATTATTATTTCATCCGAGGATGAACGCGAAGCGATAGAGGCGGCGCGCGCGGTGGGGGCTTCTGCCCCAAAAGCTGAAGGCATGTATGTGTACGGCCCTGCCCCTGCGCCGCTGTCGATGCTGCGCGGGCGGCACCGACAGCGCTTACTGGTGCATGCGCAAAGGTCGGTCGAGTTGCAAAACATCATGCGCGAATGGTTGGGCGGACTAAACTTTCCGCGCGGCGTGCGGGTCGGGGTGGATGTTGATCCGTATAGTTTTCTGTAGCCTGCGCCATACAGCTTTCAGCAATCCAAAATTTGCTCTATCCTTAGCTGTCTTATCGGAATAATACAGCACATCTATGTTCTTTCGCCGTTCAAAGTCTCAACCGGAACCGACCGATCTCGACAGCCGCCTTGCGGCGTTCGATCAGGCCTATGCCAGCGCTTTTCCCGGTGACCCGCAGCCTTGGGCTGCGCCAAGCTTCCCTGAGCCGGAGGAACCAACGCCCAAAAAGCCGTTGTTCGGAAAATCGCGCTGGTGGTGGGTCAGCCGCATTTTTGCTGCGCTTTTGTTGCTGCTGATGATTATCATCCTCTGGCTAGCCTTCACCGCGCCCTTGTCAAAATCGCTGCAACCCATCGCCCCGCCGCGCATCACTTTGCTCGCTTGGGATGGCACGCCCATCGCGCGCAACGGTGCGGTGGTGGGTAAGCCAGTGAAGGTCAAGTACTTGCCGCCGCATTTGGTGAAAGCGTTTCTGTCTATCGAAGACCGCCGTTTCTATTCGCATTGGGGCGTTGATCCGCGCAGCTTTGGCCGTGCGCTTTGGAGCAACACCTTTGGCAGCGGCATGACGCAGGGTGGCAGCACGATTACGCAACAGCTGGCGAAATTCACATTCCTAACCCCCGAACGCAGCCTGACGCGCAAAGCGCGCGAGGCGTTGATCGCATTCTGGCTTGAAGGCTGGCTGACCAAGGACGAAATCCTGGAACGCTATCTGTCAAACGCCTATTTTGGCGACAATGTGTACGGCATCCGCGCGGCGTCGCTGCATTATTTCTATCGCCAGCCCGAAAGGTTGACGTTGCCGCAATCGATTATGCTCGCCGGGCTGGTGCAAGCGCCGAATCGTCTGGCCCCAACACGCAATCCCGCCCGCGCTGCCAAGCGTGCCAAGATGGTGATGAACGCGATGGTCGCGACCGGTGCCTTGACCGAAAAACAGGCCGACGCAACTCCGATAGCCAAGATCGATGTCCGGTATAAAGAAACGCTACCAACCGGCACCTATTTCGCTGATTGGGCGATGCCGCAGGCGCGGCAAGAGGCCGAAATGGGCTATGCCGACCAAACGATCCGCACCACGCTGGATTCGCGGTTGCAGAATATCGCGCGCACTGTTGTTGGTCGTGCGCCGCTTGGCAAAGCGCAAGTCGCAATGGTCGCCATGCGCCCCAATGGCGAAGTCGTCGCGATGATCGGCGGGCGCAATTACAAAGATTCGCCGTTCAACCGCGCGACTCAAGCCAAGCGTCAGCCGGGATCGACCTTTAAGCTGGTCGTCTATCTCGCAGCGCTTCGCAGCGGGATGAGCCCCGACAGCAAAGTCGATGACAGCCCCATTACCGAAGGGCTGTATCGTCCCAAAAATTACGGTGATCGGTATCGCGGTGAAATCACACTGAAACAGGCGTTTGCTCAATCGAGCAACGTCGTCACAGTGCGGCTTTACAATCAGCTGGGCTATAATGCGATTGCGCGCACCGCCAAAGAATTGGGTATCGAAAGCCCCTTGTCGCGCGACCCGAGCATGGCGTTGGGCAGTTCTGGCATGACGTTGTTGGAACTGACAGCGGCCTATGCAGCGGTGGCCGCCGACAAATGGCCTGTATCCCCCCGCGCGTTTATTGCCGAGGAAGAAAGCTGGTACGAATGGCTGGTATCAGGCCAGCGCAGTTTCGACAGCCGCAGCCATGACGCTCTGCTGGAAATGCTGAGCGGTGTTATCAACGGCGGCACGGGCCGCGCGGCGCAGCTTTCGGTTCCGGCCTATGGCAAAACAGGGACTAGTCAGGACTACAGAGACGCGTTGTTTATTGGCTTTGCCGGTGATCTGGTCGTTGGCGTCTGGATCGGCAATGATGACAACACGCCGTTGAAAGGCATCACCGGAGGCGGCCTGCCCGCGCGAATCTGGCGCGATTTCATGGGGCAAGCGGTGAAGGGTGCGGGGCCAAAGGCGAAGCCTAAGCCGGTGGTCACGCCCAATCCCGATGGGCCGATAGAACCGCTCGACCTGCCCGATATTCCTGACTTGCCGATTGGCACGCCGGATATCCGCGTTGATCCCAACAACGGCGTGACCGTCAGCGGAGAGATTGGCGATGTTCCGCTCGACCTGACGATTGATAAAAACGGTGTGGATTTGAAGACGCGGGATAAGCAGGGTGATGGGCGGCGGTAATCAATCCCAACCACTAAAAACAAAAAGTACTTCGTCACCCCCGCGAAGGCGGGGGTCCATCACCGGCGGAAGAAATTTATACGACAGGTGATGGATTCCCGCCTTCGCGGGAATGACGAAATGGTGTTATAAGGTTTTAAGACAAGCGTGAAACAGCCACCGGAAGGCGAAACCGAATGAACCTACACCGCGTGTTTCTGGCACTCACCCTCTTGCTTTTCGCCAGCACAGCCCATGCCGACCCATCCGACATCGCCGCCGCCAGCCGCAGCGTTGTCCGCGTTGTGGTGTTTTCCGAGGCTGACCCGGGCTTCCCCATCGGCCATGGTTCCGGCGTCGTCGTCGCCCCCGACATGATCCTGACCAACGCGCACGTCGTTGACGAGGACGCATTTGAAACACGCATCACGATCAGCATCGTGCCCAGCGAAGGCGGCAAAATTTATGATGCTGAGGTCATTGACCGCTCCCCCGGAAACGACCTCGCCCTCATCAAGTTGCGCAACGGCGCGCGGCTGACGCCCGGAGCTTTTTTTGCTGGCAATGTCGAGGATGGCAGCGATGTTTTTGCCATCGGCTATCCCGGCGGCGTCGATATTGCGCAGGGGCTGAGCATGGAGGACATGATGCGGCCCGCAGTGCCGGTTAAAACCAAAGGCAGCATTTCGGGCGGGCGTTCGGCAAAGGATTTTGAAACCTTGCTCCACACCGCCGCCATTGGCAGCGGCAATAGCGGCGGGCCATTGGTTGATGCGTGCGGCCGCGTGGTCGGGATCAACAGTTTCGGCACTGTGTCCAGCGGCGGCGACGCAGAGTTCTTCTTTGCCATCGCCAACCGCGAAGTCCGCAGCTTTCTGGCGCGCAATAAGGTCAAAGCACGCAGCGTTGACGGCCCCTGCCTGTCGCGCGCGGAACTAAGCCGCGCCGAGGCCGACCGCTCCGCTGCGGAAAAGGCAAAGATCGAAGCGGCCAATCGCGAAGCAGACGCCGCACGCACCAAAACGTTCGGTGAAGCGCGCAAAGATGCAGAATATGCGATTATTGAGGCGCGTGAAAATCGGATTATGCTGACGATCCTGTTGCTGCTCGGCGCATTGGGTGCAGCGGGTACTGGCTGGCAAATGTTCGAGCGCGAACGCGGCAATCATGGGAAAATCGCGCTGGCTTTGGCGGCAGTAATGCTGATCGCCGCGCTGGTTGCGTGGTTCACCCGCCCCGGCTTTGATCAAATCGAAGAACGCGCCCGCACGGCGTTGAAAGACTCCGCGGACCCCGCCGCAAAAGCTGTGGTCGCAAATGCAGGCGCACAAATCTGCACCATCGACCGCAGCCGAAGTCGCGTTACCGTGTCGGATACAGCCGATGTGAAGTTCGATTGGTCCGCCACTGGCTGCGTCAACAATCGCACCCAATATGCCGATGAGAGTGGCCAGTGGACGCGCACATTGGTGCCGAACACAGAGCAGCAAGTCTCGATCATCCAATTTGATCCCAAAACCAGCAGCTACCGCATCGAACGCCATTTGCTTGGGTCCGAGGCGATGGGCAAAGCCCGTGAAGCGCGCAAACGCTATGACATGCAAAGCTGCTCAGCCGACCCTGCGATGCTCGACAAAATCGGGCAAATGAACCGCGCCGTGCGCGAATTGCTACCACCACAGGCAAACGAGGTATTGCAGTTTAATTGTAGCTCTGCTCCATAACCCCGTCGCCCCAGCGAAGGCTGGGGCCCATCACGCCTGTCAGTCTAAACCGACAGACGACATAGGCACCAGCCTCCGCTGGTGCGACGATTCTCTTTTCACGACTAATTTTGACCTCTATTGCTGCGATTCTCACATGGCTGATCAATCTCCCCTCGAACTATTCAAGCAAGTGCTGACGGGCACGTCGCGTGCGTTGGCGCATGAGCCAGAGGTTGAGTTGGCGTTTACCGCCGACGCGCCAACGCAAGCGGGCAAGAATTTCCGCGTTCCCATGCCCGGGCGCTCGCTGCCGGTCGAACAAGTCGCCGAGGCGCGCGGTTTTGCCGATAGCTTTGCGCTACGCCTGAAACATCACGATGTCGCCAGCCACGCAAAGCTGCGCCCGACCGAGGCAATTGCAGGGGCCGCCTTTGACGCCATCGAGAACGTCCGCGTAGAGGCGCTGGGTGCAAAAGGCATGGCGGGGGTTTCCGCCAACCTAAACCATGCGCTCGATATGCGGCTGCGCACCGACCCGATCAGCCGCGCACAGGCCGCCGATGAAGTGCCGATTTCCACCGCATTGGCACTGGTCGTGCGCGAACGTCTGACCGGTCAGCCGATCCCGCCAATCGCCGCGCAAGGCGTCGATTTGCTGCGCGGCTGGATTGAAGAGAAAGCGGGCGGCGATCTGGATGCTTTGGGTCTTGCGCTTGATGACCAGCGCGCCTTTGCCTCGCTGGCGCAAACCATGCTCGCGCATCTCGACTTAACACAAAGTGAGATAGAACCGACTGACCCCGAAGAAGCGGGTGATGACAGCGACGAAGAACAAGAGCAAGACGGCGACGATGACGCCGATGGCGAGGGCGAAAGCGGCCAAGCCGATGCCCGCGCCGAGCCGCAGCCCGATGATGGCGATGCCACCGACAGCGAAGCTGAAGATTCGGAAATGGACGACATGGCCGATGGCGACGGAGAGATGGGTGATGACGGGATGCAGCCCGTCACCCCGCAACGCCGCAATTGGGATAATCTGCCGCAATCGGACTATAAAGTCTGGAACCCCAAATATGACGAAATCGTCGGCGCGACCGAGCTTGCCGATGAAGAAGAACTAAACCGCCTGCGCGCCTATCTCGATCAGCAATTGGCCGGATTGCAAGGCGCGGTCACCCGCCTTGCCAACCGACTGCAACGCCGGTTGATGGCGCAGCAGAACCGCAGTTGGGATTTTGACCAAGAAGAAGGGATGCTCGACGCCGCGCGTCTGGCGCGTGTGGTTGTGTCGCCGGGTAGTTCGTTGTCGTACAAAGTCGAACGCGAAACCAAATTCCGCGACACTGTGGTCACACTGCTGATCGACAATAGCGGATCGATGCGCGGTCGTCCGATTTCCATCGCGGCGATCAGCGCCGACATCATGGCCCGCACGCTGGAACGCTGCGGCGTGAAAACCGAAATTTTGGGCTTTACCACCCGCGCATGGAAAGGCGGCCAAGCGCGCGAAGATTGGCTCGCCGCCGGTCGCCCCGCAATGCCCGGCCGCCTCAACGACTTGCGCCATATCGTTTACAAAAAGGCCGACGAGCCATGGCGTCATGCCCGTCGCAACCTGGGCCTGATGATGCGCGAAGGTTTGCTGAAAGAAAATATCGACGGCGAGGCTCTGCTTTGGGCGCACAACCGCCTGATCGCCCGACACGAAGATCGCCGCATCATGATGGTCATCTCCGACGGCGCGCCGGTCGATGACAGCACTTTATCGGTCAACCATGGCGGCTATCTGGAACAGCATCTGCGCCGCGTTATCGAAATGATCGAAACGCGCAGCCCGGTGCAACTCGTCGCCATCGGCATCGGCCATGACGTAACGCGCTATTACAAACGCGCCGTGACGATCATGGATGCCGAGCAATTGGGTGGGACGATGATCGAACAGCTGGCTGGGTTGTTTGACGAGGAATAGGCTTGCGTTTCGCACTCCGCATGGCATGAGTTAATCGAACGATTAAATTTGCCGGAGCTTGCCATGAACGTAACCGAAGCCATCTCGACCCGCCGCTCTGTTCGGCAATTTACTGACAAACCAGTCGATCAAACCACGCTGCAACGCGTGCTGACTAAGGCGCAGGCGTCGCCGTCGGGTGGCAATACGCAACCTTGGAATGCGATCATCTTGACCGGCCAACCGCTGGCTGACTTGACCACCAAGATCAAAGCCAAAGCCGCCACCGCGCCCATGGGCGAAGGCTATGAATATGAAATCTATCCCAAAGGCCTAGAGGGCCGGTACGAAGATCAGCGGCGCGGCGTGGGCAAAGCGATGTTCGATGCGCTTGGGCTGGCACGTGAAGACGGTGCTGGCCGCATCGCGCAAATGGCGAAGAACTGGGACAGTTTCGGCGCGCCGGTGCAGCTGTTCACTTACACCCGCAAATATATGGGGCCGCCGCAATGGTCCGACATGGGGATGTGGCTGCAAACAGTGATGCTGTTGCTGCGCGAGGAAGGGCTGGATAGCTGCGCGCAAGAAATCTGGGCAATGTATGGCACCTATATGCGCGAGCTGTTGAACATCGACGATGACCATATCTTTTTTTGCGGCATGGCGATTGGCCATCGCGATGCGGATGCAGCGATTAACAATTTCGCTGTGCCGCGTGTGGATATTGGTCAGGCGATACGGTGGGAGGGGTTTTAACTACCAAAACGTCGCCCCAGCGCAGGCTGGGGCCTATCACGTCTCTCCGTTTAAACCGACAGGCGAGATAGGCACCAGCCTGCGCTGGTGCGACGTGGTTCTTGACCTTACATCGCACGTAAGCCATCGCCCTCAGCATGTCCGACCTAAAACTCTTTAACAGCCTAACCCGCGAGCTTGTGCCCTTCGTCCCCGTCCATGACGGCGAGGCACGCGTCTATAGCTGCGGCCCGACCGTCTATAATTATCAGCATCTCGGCAACATGCGCGCCTATGTTTTTGCGGACACTCTGGGCCGTGTGCTGAGTTACAAGGGTTTCAAACTCACCCATGTCATCAACATCACCGATGTTGGCCATCTGACAAGCGACGCCGATGTGGGCGAAGATAAGATGGAGAAAATGGCCGCTGCGCAGGGCAAGACTGCTTGGGATATTGCTGCCTTTTATCAAGCCGATTTCGAGGCTGATCTGGCGCGGCTCAATATCCGCAAACCAGCACATCCCAAAGCGACCGAATATGTCGATGCCATGATCGAATGGGGCAAAGAAATTGCCGATAAGCATTGCTATGAACTCGACAGCGGCCTGTATTTCGATGTCTCGACCGTGCCCGAATATGGCCGCCTTGCTCGCGCTGTAACGGAGGATGGCGAAGGCCGGATCGAGGACGTTGACGGCAAGCGCAACAAGGCGGACTTTGCCATTTGGCGCAAAACACCAGTGGGCGAAACGCGGCAGATGGAGTGGGACAGCCCATGGGGCAAAGGCGCACCGGGCTGGCATCTGGAATGCAGTGTGATGTCAAAGGCGCTGCTCGGCATGCCGTTCGACATCCACACCGGCGGCATCGACCACCGCGAGATCCATCACCCCAACGAGATTGCGCAAAATCAGGCGCATGAAGGCTGCGCCGATACCGGCGCGCGCATCTGGATGCACAATAATTTCCT
>JBEBKE010000069.1:0-11977 GCA_040079555.1 Sphingorhabdus sp.
CGATGAGGCGCAAAAAGCGGAATGGCTGCCAAAACTTGCATCGGGCGCGGTTGCGACGCTGGCGTTGGCAGAGGCGCATGGCGATTGGGAGCTTAGCCATATCGATGCGACCGCGAAAATCGACGGCGACCGACTGATGCTGTCGGGGCAAAAGCATTTTGTTTTATGGGCCGATACTGCCGATTTGATTATCGCCTCGGTGCGGTATGACGGCGAGGCGGCTTGGGTGTTGCTGAACCGTAATGACGTCCAACTGACTGCAATGCGGCGCGAAAAGATTATTGATGAGACAAAGCGCGGCATTGCTTTGTCACTCGAGGGGATATCGGTTCCGGCGACTGCCCTCATCAAAAATGCCAAGCTGCAAGCCTTTACCAACGCCGCGCTGCTGCTGCAAAGTGCCGAGATGGTTGGCGGCACGCAGGCGGTGATCGATTACACGCTCAGCTATCTGCAAACGCGCAAACAGTTTGGAAAGCTGATCGGCGAATATCAGGCGCTGAAACATCCGATGGTTGATGCTTATGTCGCCTATGAAAAAGCGCGTTCGCATCTGTATAGCGCGGCGCATTGCCAGTCTGAACAGGACAGAGGCACTATTGCCGCGCATATGGTGAAGGCCGCTGCGGACAAAGCCTATGCCTTTGCCGCGGACCGCGCGATCCAGTTTCATGGCGGCTTTGGCTTTACGCATGATTGTGATGCGGGGCTGCATCGGCGCGCCGCGATTTTCCATGCCTCGCAACATGGGGACGCAGCCTATCACCGGACTAAGCTGGCGGATTTGCTGTTGTGATGGTTAGCCGCACCGGCCCTCTCCCCCGTACGTTGGCGAATGTCCAGGGGACATTCGGTAGGGCCGACCACCCATGACGATAAACTGATTGGGTGGACGGGTGGGGGAGAGGGCCGGTGCCGAACCAGCGCATGCGGACAAAGCCTTGACCTTTTATCGGCCTAAGGTTAGGGGCTACCGCTTTCCGGGGACATGATTCCCGCACATCATATTTTTATAGGATTTTTAACATGGCGCGTATCTGCGAACTGACCGGCAAAGGTCGCATGGTTGGTCACAATGTGAGCCACGCGAACAACAAAACAAAGCGCACGTTTTTGCCAAACTTGCAGAATGTGACTTTGTTGTCCGACAGCCTCGATCAAGGCTTTAAGTTCCGCGTGTCGACATCGGGCCTGCGCTCGGTCGAGCATGTTGGCGGCTTGGACAACTGGTTGCTGAAAACTTCCGACGAAAAGCTGAGCATCAACGCACGCAAAGTCAAAAAGGCTTTGTCGAAAAAGCAGGCTGTTGCCGTCGCTGCTTAATTTTCGCGATCAGCGTTAAAGCGAATCAAAGCCGGGGGCGTTGGGCGCCTCCGGTTTTTTATTGGGTAAATCCAACGCAAATTTCATCAGCAAGGTCCGCTGGATCGCGTTGAAATTATTGTCGGATATCAGCCAAACGATCGTGCGACCCGCTTCCTGCGTGATCGCGACACCCTCCATGTTATCAACCAATAACGGCGGCTCTAGCGTTGCGATCACTTCACCGGACACGATGGCGTTGCGCATGATTTTCGCGGGGTCCAGAGTCAGCAGCTTTGCAGTGAACCCTTGGGGAAAGCCAATCCGCCGCTCCAACAGCAACAGCCGCCCATCGGGCAGCTGCGTCGCATCAGTAATGCGGTAGCCTTCCGTTGGCCGATAGCGAAAATCAAAATGGGTTGTACCCTGTTCAACGGGATCGCCAGAAAAATGAATGGCCGGATAAATGCCGTCGTCGGGGCCGCCCTCGGCAAAGGCCACAAAGCGTCCATCATTCAGCCTGACGAGCGCCTCTGCTCCGCTGTTGCGCGGCCAATTGCGCATACTGGTTGGACGGACCATACCGTCGACCCTCGACATAGAGGCGGGAAAGCGGCGGATGGCGTGGCTGTGTTCATAGCTCACCCAAACCCGGCCGCTGACGGGATCATAGGCAATCCCCTCTGAATCGCGATCCTTATAGGAGACGCCATTGCCAAATGCGCCCGGTAAGGCGGCGATAAAGGGACGGTCCTTGCGCGTGTTCCCGGTCATGCCAAAGCCGATTAACGCGCCCGCGTCGCTTACGCCCAGAAAGCGTCCGTCCTTTAGTGCAACAAGCGCCGATATCCCGCCAAAATCTCCATTATCGCTGCGGAGCTCCCAGGCGCCAAGGAAGGTAAGCGGACCAACGGCTTTGCGTTGAGGATTGCTTTCGTCCAGCAGCAGCGGGATCATCGCGATGTTTTGGCTAGTGTTCTTATACGTCGTCCGCACGCCGCCAATGGCGAGCACCGCGAGAATGAAAATCAGAAACAGGCGGCGAAGGCGGTTTAACATTTAACCCCAATAGTCGTTCATGCAAACGAACTCAAACATGAACAAAAAATAACATGACATTCAGCAACCGCTCAAAAGCACGGACGTATCCCGATGTCACAGGGAAAGAGTTTCCGGCCCGCATTTTTCGGCAATTGATGCGGGCCAACCCAACAGAATCGGAGCACAGATCATGATGAAAAAGACATTCGCTACCCTAATCGCGACCGCAACCATTGCGACCGGTTTCGTCGCTGTTCCTGCCGCTGCTCGCGGCCATGACCGTGATGACGGCTATTATAATTACGACAACCGCGGCTATTATGGCGACCGTCGTGACAACCGCCGTGACAATCGTCGCAACGACCGCAATTATAGAAATAGCCGTTGCGACAAAGGTACTGGCGGCACAATCATCGGAGCAGTCGTCGGCGGACTTGCCGGACGCGAAATCGCGCGGCGCGGCAACAAAACTGAAGGCGCCATTATCGGCGCAGCCGTTGGCGCCCTTGGCGGCCGGGCAATCGATAAGGCAGACAGCAACTGCCGTCGCCGTTATCGCTAAAACCGCCCACAATAGTAACAAATGAAACTTGTCGCCGCATAGCCATACGCGCTATGCGGCGACATGGCTTTTGATCTTCTCGAAACGCGCGCGGCGATCCGCCCGTTGCACCGCACCCCCGAACGTGAAGCACTCGCACCATTGGTTGCCGCTGCCCAACTGGGGGATGGCGATTACGCGCGGATTACAGGCCGTGCGCGGCATTTATTGGATGCATTGCGCGACGCGCAGACCGATGGCTGGGTCAATCAATTCCTGCAAGAATATCGGCTAGGGACAGAGGAAGGGACAGCCTTGCTCTCGCTGGCCGAGGCGTTCCTGCGCGTTCCCGATCCCGAAACGGCTGACTTATTGATCGCAGATAAATTGGGCGATGCCGACTGGCGCGCGCATAAGGGGCAATCGGCAAGTCTGTTGGTGAACAGCGCAACCTGGGGTCTGGTCCTCGGCAAAGCGATGGTTGGCGATCAAGTCAGCGGCGTACTGCGCGGGCTTGTTGCGCGCGCGGGTGAGCCTTTTGTGCGCCAAGGCGTCGGCGCTGCGATGCGGCTGATGGGACAAGTCTTTGTCATGGGCCGGACCATCGACGAAGCGATGAAGCGGATGGAGGGGCGCGACCATCGCGGCTTTACCGCCAGTTTCGATATGCTGGGCGAAGCGGCGCGAACGACGCCCGATGCTGAACGCTATTTTGAGGCCTATCGCGGAGCGATTGCCGCTGTCGGTAAAAAGGCGGAGCGCGGACATAGTATCTCGGTCAAACTCTCCGCGCTGCATCCGCGTTATGAAACGGCGAAAGCCGCAAGCTGTGTGCCCGAACTGACCGAGATGCTTGTGACCTTGGCGCGGCAAGCCGCAGCCGCTGGTGTGCAATTGACCGTCGATGCGGAGGAAGCTGCACGGCTGGAAATGAGCCTGGATATCATCGAGGCCGCGGCCCGCGATCCGCAACTAAAAGGCTGGGACGGGCTGGGGATGGCGATACAGGCCTATTCCAAACGCGCACAACCGGTAGTCGCATGGGCCGATGCGTTGGGCCGCGACACTCGGCGGATCATGCAAGTGCGTTTGGTCAAAGGCGCCTATTGGGACAGCGAGATTAAATGGGCGCAGGAACGCGGGCTGTCGGATTATCCAGTGTTCACGCGCAAAGCCGCAACCGATGTTTCGTATCTGGCGTGCGCGCGCGATATGCTGGCGGCGAGCAACATCCGCCCCGCCTTTGCTAGCCATAACGCGATGACAGTGGCGACAATCCTTGAATGGGCAGGCGACAATCGAGATTTCGAATTTCAGCGGTTGCACGGAATGGGGCAGGGGCTGTTTGAGCGGCTGGTGAATGAGCAAGGCTATCACTGCCGCATCTATGCACCGGTTGGCGGGCATCGTGACCTGTTGGCATATCTGGTCCGGCGGTTGCTAGAGAATGGCGCGAACAGTAGCTTTGTGCATCAATTGGCGGATGCGGATGTCAGCGAGGAAGAACTGCTCGCCGATCCGGTTGAAAAGGTGATGGCGGTGGGTGGCACACGCCATCCTGCGATTCGCTTGCCGGTGGAGCTTTTCGCGCCGGAACGATCGAACAGTGCAGGGATTGATTTGGATGATGCGGGCGTTTTGGCTGACATCGCTGCGGCTGTTACTCAGCCCACACAGATTCCAGCCGTCGATGCACCTTCGGTATTGCAAGCAATCACCGTCGCAACCGAGGCCTTCCCAAGCTGGTCCGCTACACCCTTTGCCGAGCGCGCAGCGTGTTTAATGCGCCTTGGCGATCTGCTAGAGGACCATAAACCGCAATTGATGGCAATCGCAGTGCAAGAGGCCAAGAAGACAATCCCCGATGCGTTATCGGAAGTGCGTGAGGCGATTGATTTTTGCCGGTACTATGCCGCCCGCGCGATCAACGATTTGGAGCCTATCGAGCTGCCCGGGCCGACCGGAGAGCGCAATGTGTTGCGGATGGAAGGTAAAGGCGTTTGGGCGGCGATTGCGCCGTGGAATTTCCCGCTGGCGATTTTCCTGGGGCAGGTCGCGGCGGCTGTCGTCACCGGCAATACTGTAGTGGCAAAGCCCGCGCCGCAGACGCCCGATATCGCGCGCTATGCTGTGCAGCTGGCCTATGAAGCGGGTATTCCCAACGCCGTGCTGCAGCTGGTCACGGGCGGCGGCGATGTTGGCGCGGCACTGACCGGCGATCCGCGCATTTCAGGCGTGGTCTTCACAGGATCGGTGGCAACGGCAAAGGCGATTGCGCGCAATTTGTTGGTGGATGATGCCCGGCCGCTGGTCCCCCTGATCGCCGAAACCGGTGGTCTGAACGCGATGGTCGTGGATTCCACTGCTTTGTCCGAACAAGTGGTGCGCGATGTGATCGTTTCGGGCTTCCAATCGGCGGGGCAGCGCTGTTCGGCTTTGCGGCTGCTTTTGCTGCAAGAGGAAATTGCGGAGTCGACACTTGAGATGCTAGCGGGCGCAATGGACGCGCTGGTCATCGGCGATCCATCAGACCCTGTAACTGACATTGGGCCGGTGATCGACCAAGCGGCGTATGACCGGTTGATGGAATATCGTGCCGCCAACGCGGGACGGATTGTTCACTCGTTGAACGTGCCGACGGACGGCTTGTTTGTCCCGCCGATCGTCATCCGGCTCGACAGTCTCGACGACATCAACACCGAATGGTTCGGCCCTATCGTCCATGTCGTGACGTGGCAGGCTGGAAAGCTTGAGGAAACGATAGCACAGATAAACGCCAAGGGCTTTGGCTTGACGATGGGTCTGCACAGCCGGATCGCGCGCGTGTCCGATTTGGTCGAGGCGCGCGCGCATGTGGGCAACCTGTACATCAACCGGTCGATGATTGGTGCGGTCGTCGGTAGCCAGCCCTTTGGCGGTGAGGGGCTTTCGGGCACTGGGCCCAAGGCAGGTGGTCCGCATTACCTCTATCGGTTCTGCGCGGAGCGGACGACCAGTGTTGACACAACTAGCTCAGGTGGAAACGCGTCTTTGCTATCGCTCGAAGAGTAAAACAGAAAGGGGCAGTGCGCGACCCGACACTGCCCCTCCCCCCGTTAACGAGAGTCCCCCTGTTAACGAAGCCTGTTATCCGAAAGCAGTTCAGTCGCGATTGCGCGTCTGTTTGCTGTCGATATCCTCAAAACTTTTTTCCATGTCGCGGCCCAGCTTTTCCAATTCTGGGGCCATCGTGGCAAATGCGGCAGCGAGACCGCTCATCATCCCCATCATGTCGCGGCTTTTGCTCGCGAGTTCGCTTGGCAGCCGGTCAGCATCGCGGCCTGCGATATCCGCGACGGTGTCCGTCGCACGGATGCGCTTTTTGCCCTTGTTCGCGCCCGGGACCGATTGTTCCAAGGCGGCAACGAATTTGCCGATGGGTAGATCAAGCATCGTCTCGGTCATGCGTTCGACCATATTGGCGACGCCGTCTTGTGTACTTGGGTTGGACAGTTGGTCCGCGACTTTGATCAACTCTGCTTGTGTGTTGCTGCTAGTGTCTTGTGCCAACGCAAGCTTTGCAGGCTGCTCTTCAGCCACGACTTCGCCCGTGCCTGAAACAAACAGGATAGGCTCTGCCGCCTTAGCTTGGGAAAATGCCAGCAACAGCACCGCTGCGCCAACCAACAGAGGAACCCGAAAATCGATAGACCGCGCCATAGCGAAACCTTCCAACCAGCCCCAAAGCAGAGGCCAAACACAGGCACGTTTTTGCCTGAACGATTGGCGCTATAATCGCTTTTGCCTGATTGAAAACTGAACAACGCTGTCAGCCAGGCGCAAGCATGGTAAACAGTTGTAACGTGATGTTATGGCGTGTGCGAAAAACTATTCTGCTGCCTCTAACGCGGCTGCATCGCTTAATGGATGTTGCAAGCGGGTCAGCATTTCTTTTGGACAGACCTGCCAAAATTCGCCGCGCCGCCGTTCCCAGTCCTCGATGATCGAATTCGACCACTGGCTGTCGGTCGCCTCGGCGTGTTCGGCAACTAAGTCCTTGAGAACACTCTCCCAATACGCGCTATCCAGCCTTTGCCAGACGATGCTTTCAGGATTGGCGCGGCTTTCAAACGCGCCATCGGGGTCCAGTATGAAAGCCATTCCCCCAGTCATCCCCGCACCAAAATTCCCGCCGGTTTCGCCAAGAATGACAGCCACGCCGCCGGTCATATATTCACAGGCATTTGCGCCCGCGCCCTCGACCACGACTTTGGCCCCGCTGTTGCGCACAGCAAAGCGTTCGCCGGCTTGACCCGCCGCCAGCAAAGTGCCGCTGGTCGCGCCGTACAGCACAGTGTTGCCAATGATGCTGTTGTCCTGACTTTTCAGCTGCGAACTGACTGTGGGACGCACGACGATACGGCCACCGGACAGGCCTTTGCCGACATAATCGTTCGCGTCGCCAAACACTTCCAGCGTGACGCCTTGGCACAAGAACGCGCCAAGCGATTGGCCAGCACTGCCGCGAAGGCGCACATGGACATGGCCGTCAGCGAGGTTTTTCATGCCATACAGTCGCGTGATTTCTGACGACAGCCGCGTTCCCACGGCGCGATGCGTGTTGCGGACATTATAGGTCAGCTGCATTTTTTCGCGGCGATTGAACACAGGCTGCGCATCCTTAATGATTTGCGCATCCAGACTGTCAGGCACTTCGTTACGGTGCCCCTCGATATGAAAACGCCGCGCGCTATCGGGCGCATCGACTTTGGCGAGGATTGGGTTGAGATCGAGATCGTCGAGATGCTCAGCACCGCGGCTGACTTGACGCAGCAATTCGGTGCGCCCAATGACTTCGTCCAAAGAGCGGAAGCCCAGCTTGGCGAGAATTTCACGCACTTCCTCGGCGATAAAGGTCATCAGGTTGATGACCTTTTCCGGCGTACCCGTGAATTTGGCGCGCAGCTTTTCGTCCTGCACGCAAACACCGACAGGACAAGTGTTCGAATGGCATTGCCGCACCATGATGCAGCCCATGGCGACGAGGCTGAGCGTCCCGATGCCAAATTCCTCTGCACCCAATATCGCCGCAATCACAATGTCGCGTCCGGTTTTCAGGCCGCCATCGGTGCGCAGTTTGACGCGGTGGCGTAGACCATTGAGGGTCAGAACTTGGTTGGCTTCTGATAAGCCCATTTCCCAAGGCGTACCGGCATATTTGATGCTGGTCAGCGGTGAGGCGCCTGTGCCGCCGACATTGCCAGACACAAGGATCACATCGGCGTGTGCTTTGGCCACGCCAGCGGCAATCGTGCCGATACCTGCGGCACTGACAAGCTTGACACAAACCCGCGCGCGCGGATTGATCTGTTTCAGATCGTAAATCAGCTGTGCCAGATCTTCGATGGAATAGATGTCGTGATGAGGAGGAGGGGAGATCAGCGTCACACCCGGAGTCGAGTGACGCAGCTTGGCGATCATCTCGGTTACTTTGAAACCGGGCAGCTGACCACCTTCACCGGGCTTTGCGCCTTGCGCGACTTTGATTTCAATCTCTTCGCATGCCCCCAGATACTCGGCAGTTACACCAAATCGGCCCGACGCAATCTGCTTGATGACGCTGTTGGCATTGTCGCCATTTTCATAGGGGGTAAAGCGTTTGCTATCCTCGCCACCTTCGCCCGATACGGCCTTTGCGCCGATGCGGTTCATAGCAATCGCTAGTGTCTCATGCGCCTCTGGTGACAAGGCACCCAAAGACATTCCGGGGGTGATAAAGCGTTTGCGGATTTCGGTTATGGCCTCCACTTCGTCGAGCGCAACGCCGTCCTTAGGGTAGTTAAACTCCATCAGGTCGCGCAGATACACTGGCGGCAGCTCCCGCACTCCAGCGGCAAATTGTAGATAGGTGGAATAGCTGTCGTTGCCGACCGAACTTTGCAACAAGTGCATCAGTCCAGCAGAATAGGCATGCGCCTCGCCATCTTTGCGCTGCTTGTAAAAGCCGCCAATCGGCAGGCGGGTGACGGCGGCGTCAAATGCCTCGGCATGGCGATCACGCGCGTTGACGAACAGCGAGTGATAGCCTTCGCCCGAAATCTTGTTCGGCATGCCAGGGAAGAAATCATTCACCAGCGCGCGGGAAAGGCCAACCGCCTCGAAATTATAGCCGCCGCGATAGCTGGAGATGACCGCAATGCCCATTTTGGACATGATCTTCAGCAGACCTTCGTTAATCGAGTTACGATAATTGCCCTTTGCCGTCGCCAAATCCATCCCGCCCAGCAAACTGCGCGCATGGCGGTCTTCGATCCCGGCTTCGGACAGATACGCGTTTACCGTGGTGGCACCAACGCCGATCAAAACTGCGAAATAATGCGTGTCGAGGCATTCCGCGGACCGGACGTTGATGGAGGAATAGCTGCGCAGACCCACGCGGACGAGGTGCGTGTGCACCGCCGCGGCCGCCAAGATCATCGCCACCGCAACGCGCTCACTGCCGATATTTTCGTCGGTTAAAAACAATTCAGTCTGACCCGAACGAACCGCAGCTTCCGCCTGTTCACGGATGCCTGCAATCGCAGCGCGCAGCCCTTCTTGGCCTTCGTTCACTGAATAGGTGCAATCAATGCTCGCCGCATTTTTGCCAAAGGCGGCTTTCAAACGCGTCCATTCCGCCGTCAGCAGTACCGGGCTTTCCAGTACCAAAACGTCGCTATTCTGGCTGCTTTCGTCCAAGATGTTGGCAAGGTTTGAGAAGCGTGTTTTTAAGCTCATCACATGCCGTTCGCGCAAACTATCGATGGGCGGGTTGGTGACTTGTGAGAAGTTCTGCCGAAAAAACTGGCTGATGATGCGCGGCTTATCGCTGATGACGGCCAGCGGCGTATCATCGCCCATGCTGCCTATGGCTTCCTTGCCATCCTCTGCCATCGGCGCGAGGATCATTTCCATATCCTCCAGCGTCATGCCAGCCGCCACCTGCCGCTGAGTCAATTCGGCGCGACTGAACGCGGGGAGCGTTTCAACTCCGGCATCGGGCAAATCGCCCATTGCGCGAAATCCGCCGACTAACGCGGCATAATCCTGTTCGTCAGCGACACGGTCTTTCAAGTCGCAATCGCGGTATAATTTGCCTTCGTCTAAATTGACCGCGATCATCTGACCGGGGCCAAGGCGGCCTTTTTCGACAATGGTGTTTTCAGGCACAACCACCATGCCGGTTTCCGACCCGATAATCAGCAAACCGTCATTTGTCTGGCAATAGCGCAGCGGGCGCAGCGCGTTGCGGTCAACGCCAGCAACTGCCCAATGGCCATCGGTCATGGCAAGCGCAGCGGGGCCATCCCATGGCTCCATCACACTGGCCATATAGCTATACATGGCTTTGTGGTTTTCCGGCAAATTGGGGTTGGATTGCCACGCCTCTGGGATCAGCATCAGCTTTGCCGTGGGGGCCTCTTTTCCCGAACGCACCAGCGCCTCAAACACGGCATCGAGAGCAGCCGTATCAGATGATCCCGCCGGAATCACCGGCTTGATGTCATCCGACTGCGCACCAAAGGCGATGCTCGCCATTTTGATCTCGTGGCTTTTCATCCAATTCTGGTTGCCACGGATCGTGTTTATCTCGCCATTATGCGCCAGATTGCGGAACGGTTGCGCCAGCCACCATTGGGGAAAGGTGTTGGTCGAATAGCGTTGATGGAAAATCGCAACGCGGCTTTCAAACCGGTCGTCTTGCAGATCGGGATAAAATACCGATAGGCTCTCGGCAAGGAACAGGCCCTTATAGACAATCGACTGGCACGACAGGCTGCAGATATAGAAATCGCGGATTTGCGCCGCGATGATTTTTTTCTCGATCCGGCGGCGGACGAGGTAGAGGTTCTTTTCAAACTCGGTGATGCTCGCTTCATCGGGAAGTGGCCCGGCGATCATGATCTGTTCGATCTCTGGGCGGGTCGTCTGACCCTTATCGCCGATCACCGACACATCGACCGGCACCTGACGCCAGCCATAGATGGTATAGCCTGCCTCGATAATTTCGGCCTCAACCAAGGTGCGGCAATTTTCCTGCGCGCCAAGGTCGGTGCGCGGCAGGAATACCATGCCCACGGCCAAACGGTTAAGCAAAACCTTATGCCCGCCCGCCGCAATCGCATCGTCAAAAAAGCGCGCGGGCAAGTCAACATGCACGCCAGCCCCATCGCCGGTCTTGCCATCGGCATCAACAGCGCCGCGATGCCACACAGCTTTCAACGCCTCAATCGCCGACGCCACCACCCGCCGCGACGGCTTTCCATCGGTCGCCGCAATCAAGCCAACGCCGCAGGCATCGCCCTCGGATTCAGGATGATACATGCCCTCACGGGCCAGCCGTTCGTGCTCGGGAGTGGGGTAGAAATGTGTCATTTCTGATCCTGACTTTTGAAATTTATGCTTGGATAAGTGATGCAGATTTTGCCGTCCACTTTGGATAGGACACGCGATTTGACGAGTGATTTTTCAGAGTTGCCGCTGTTCCAGCGCACCTCATTAACCCGCTTTCGGCATGTACTCCCAAAAGGAGTTGCCTCGATACATGCGATAAGAAGGGCCATCTCGTTGACCGAGTATTTTCGTTCCAAATTCACGCCTTCAGCAATTTCGTATTGATCCCACAAAACGTCAAACTGATAACTTGCGCCAAGCGATTCAACGACTTTGTGATGTAGCTTCGACCAGTGCTTCGGAGGCTCCGCATTTACTTCGTCACAGTTGGGAATGATATTCATTGAGTGCATTCTTGGCTCGTATTGACTGCGAAATTCAGAGTGGTTCGCGCTGTCTCGTAGTTGTCCCGTAATCCATCCAAGCGCGAAATCGCCGTTTCCTGGGGCCGACCACCAATAAACCATTGTCCGTGCCCACAGAAATACAGCAGGTGCTGCAAGCACCGCTAATGCTACCAACACTCCATAAAAGATGGTTCTACGACCTGCCATTCCACGTCACTCGCTGCTCGCATCCGGTTTCCAGCCTTTGGCCAGATAGCGTTCGCGCATGCGCAGCATCACTTCGGTTTCAAAATTAAGATAGCTGGCGGTGGTCGCCTCGGATCTTTCGGCAAGT
>JBEBKE010000070.1:0-11975 GCA_040079555.1 Sphingorhabdus sp.
AAGACCGGCAGGGCCGGAAAGGCGGCGATCAGCCCCGCGAACAGGTTGATGAAATGGTCATCGCCTCCGAACAGCACCGAGGGGCGGACCACGCTCGCCCGCGGAAACGCCGCCAGCACCGCCGCCTCGCCGGCCGCCTTGCTGCGGGCATAGGCCGTAATGCCGTCCGGATCGGCCCCGATCGCCGAGACATGGACAAAGGCCTGCGCGCCCGCTGCCCGCGCCGAAGCCGCCAGACGACCCGCACCCGCGCCCTGCACCGCGTCAAGATCGCCGGTGAAGGCCCCGACCAGATTGACTACCGCATCGGCTCCGGCCGGCACCCGGTCCAGCGATCCCGGATCAGTCAGGTCGATCCGCGCGAACTGGACCTGGCCCAGATTGCCCAGAGGCTTGATGTGCTGCGCGCGTTCGGGTTGGCGGCAGGCAATCCGCAGCCGCGCACCGCGCGCCAGCAGCACCTGAGCCAGGCGGGTTCCCAGGAATCCGCTGCCGCCCACCAGCGCCACCGTGCTGCCGTCGAAGTCATTGCCATGCGTCATGGTTGCCGTGCCTGTCGTGTGTGCGGGCCGGGGAAGTGCCAACCCGCGCACGACTTGCCACAACCGGGGGCATTCGGGCAAATGGACAACGCCCCAAGGCCGCCTGGCAAACGTTTTGTTCCCGCCACGCGAAGTCGGCGTTGACACCGCCCCCGCCCCCGGCTAGTGGCGCGCTCCTACCCGGCAGCGGGCGCTTAGGCCCACTGTCCCGTGCCCAGATGGCGGAATTGGTAGACGCACCAGCTTCAGGTGCTGGCGCTCGCAAGGGCGTGGAGGTTCGAGTCCTCTTCTGGGCACCATTTGTTCTCATCGCAGCGTTGCGAGGGGTTGCAAAAACGGCAGAAATCTGCCAGTTTCCGTCTTCCAGCCGTAAATGGCGTTCCGCTTTGTTCCACTGAGTTTCACCCTGCCTGGGGGCTCCGTTGGGCACTGAGGCCCCCAATTATGGCTCGGCGAGAGTGCGGAGCCCCCAGATGAGCCTTAACGTACAGGAAATTAAGAGCTTTCTTCCCCAATCCAAACCGTACAAGCGGTACGATTCCGGGGGGCTCTACTTGCTGGTCAAGCCAAACGGTTCAAAACTCTGGCAATTCAAGTATCGATTCGGTGGAATCGAGAAAAAGATGCCATTCGGCGCGTTCCCGGAGATCGGCCTGGCCGAAGCTCGGAAGCGGCGTGACCGCGCACGCATCTCGGTCGCCGACGGCATTGATCCCATGCGCGAGCGAAAGCGCGAAAAGGCGAAGATCAGACTTGGTGCCGAGAACACCTTTGCTGTCGTCGCGAGCTCCTACATTGAACATAAGATGGTCGGAGAGGATCGCGCGGAGGCAACTCTCAAAAAGGCGCGCTGGTTTCTAGAACTGCTGTCGCCCGCGATCGGCAACATGCCACTCGATGACCTTGATCCGCAGATGATGCTGGCGGCGCTCAAGAAACTCGAAGCGCGGGGCAATCTTGAGACGGCGAAGAAGTGCCGATCCTTCTCGAGCCGGGTATTTCGCTACGGCGCGGCCCTGGGGCTTTGCAAAAGTGACCCGACCGCTATCCTTCAGGGTGCACTGATCACGCCAAAGGCGCGGCATTATGCCGCTATCCTCGAACCGGAGAAGCTGGGCCAGTTGCTCCGGGCAATCGATGAGTTTGACTGCTACCCGGTCACCAAGCTCGCTTTGAAGATCGCCCCGCATATTTTCGTGCGGCCCGGCGAGCTGCGTCACGGCGACTGGAGCGAACTCGATTGGGATAAGGTCATCTGGACAATCCCGGCAGGCAAAATGAAAGCACGCCGCACACACGCAGTCCCCTTGTCCCGGCAGGTGCTCGAACTGTTCCGGGAGTTGCAGTCGGTCACGATCGGCACCGGCTATATGTTCCCTGCATTTCACACCTGGAAACGCCCGATGAGCGAAAACACGATCAACGCATCGTTTCGGCGCATGGGCTTCACCAAGGACGAAATGACCGCCCACGGCTTCCGATCGACTGCATCGACCCTACTCAACGAAAGCGGCATGTGGCACCCCGATGCCATCGAGCGCGCCCTTGCCCACGGCGACAGCAACGCGATCCGGGGCACTTACAATCGCGGCAACTACTGGGATGAGCGGGTCAAGATGGCTCAGTGGTGGAGTGATCATCTGGACGAACTTCGGGCCGGTCCCGACTGATTCTTCGATAAGCCGTGCACTGGTTTCCGTGAACGAGTTGTTGTTGGACGATCCTGACAGGCAGGCTACAGATGGTGACGCAGGTTCACCGTCATTCGCCCGTCTAACGCCGCGTAGCTCGCAATTGGCGCGCCCCATTACCTCTCAAGTGGCGCTGGCATCGCAACCTTCATTTCACATGCTGTGCGGACTAGCGCAATTTTCTCAAACGAATATACCCTTCCTGCTAATGAGGGGAATTTGTGAAACCATTTCTTCGATGGGCTGGAAGCAAGCGCCAGCATCTTAATGGGCTTTTGGAATGTTTGCCGCCATGGTCCGGCAAATATGTCGAACCATTCGCAGGGTCGGCTTGCCTGTTCTGGAAGCTCGAACCAGCAAGGGCAGTGCTCGGCGACCTCAACGCCGACCTCATCAGTTGCTATGAACGCGTAGCGGCCGCGCCGGAGGCCGTGCACGCCGTCTATTCGAAATGCACCAATGATGCTGATGAATATTATCGTATTCGCTCAGACCTTCACGCTGAGTCCGATCTAGATGTTCGCGCTGGATATTTTATCTATCTTAACCGATACTGCTTTAATGGGCTCTATCGAACCGACCGTTCCGGACACTTCAACGTTCCCTATGGTGGAGCAAGAACCGGATCGCCTCCGACGATCGAGGAGCTGCGCGCTTATTCGCGAAGGCTTCAAACCGTTTCTTTCAAATGTAGCGATTTTGAAGCGATGGTCGACGATTGTGTCGAAGCGGGCGACCTCGTCTATCTCGACCCGCCTTACTTTTCTGCGGGAACGCGAGTCTTCAACGCCTATACCGCATCTCCTTTCACCCGGACCGATCTTGATCGGTTCGACGCGCTGCTCAGTCGCATCGACTCGGTGGGTGCGACCTTTGTCGCGACCTATCTCGATGGTGACGATATCCGTTCGATTTCGGCTAAGTGGCGCTCGCACGATGTTAGCGTTCTTCGGCGTATGGCGGGTTTCACCGCGTCCCGCCGACGGACAAGTGAACTGGTGTTCACTAATGCGAGGATCGCGGCGTGACATTAGGTCCACTCAAGATCGCTATCGTCAGCGACCTCCATATCGGCGACCATGCCAGGGAGTATGACCTGCAGCCCAACGGCAAGGCACCTTATCAGGGTTATCCGGGCTACCTCCATTATTTTCGCAAAATTATCGAGGAGAATTCGCTGGCTGCGGATATGCTCGTTGTCTCAGGAGATATCACTCACCAAGCACAGCCGTCGCAATTTCTTCATGCGAGCAAAGTGATCAAGGAGCTTGCTGCGATGCTCTCGGTCCCCGACGGCCAGATCGTCGCAGTGCCCGGCAATCACGACCTAAATTGGGATATAGCCAATTTAGCAAAAGCTTCCAATGAACCTTTCTGGCTCGATTACCGCTTTGCGTCTTTTCGATACGGGAGCCTTGATGCGGGCTGCGCCGACACTATGGTGGCGGCGCTTCTCGAGCCGCCGCATTTCTACGTCCATGAGCAGGCAGCCGCGGACCTTTGGTGCTTCAATTCGGCTGCCTATGATCTGCCCGATCAAAAACCGCATCGAGGAGAAATCAAGGAACTCCACCGCGCCGCGCTTCAAACCCAATTGGAGGCGCGATATAAGGACAAGGCGAAGGACAAGTTCCGGATTTTCGTGACACACCATCATCCAAAGCCGCAGCCTGAGCTTTATCCAGATATCCCCGACTTCAGCGGCATGGTAAACGGTGAGTCTCTACTCGACCTATTGATGGACTATCGTTTCGATCTCGTTCTTCATGGCCACAAGCACCGGCCATGGTGCCGCCCCTTCCTTGAGTCGGGCAAAGATCCGATCGTCGTCTGGTGCAGCGGTAGTTTCGCGCAGACGCTCGGCTCGGCCTATTATGGGTCGATCGGCAACCTCTGGCATCTCGCCGAAGTTCAGGGGGCGACCGACGTCGGTCATTGCTTCGGCTTCGTGAAATCGTGGGCTTTTGCACCTGCGCAAGGTTGGATGCCGAGTCGTCCGGCACACCACGGGATCGACCATATCACGCCCTTTGGATTTCTTGCCGATCGCGCGACGATCCTCGAGTTGACGCGCAAAGAGCTCAAGAAGGCCTTGGACAAAAAACAGACCGTGCGTTGGGAAGATGTGCGAACGAAACAATCAACGCTGCAGTTCCAGCCCGGGCTTGTCATGTGGAAGATTCTTGAAGACCTGTCGGGCGAGCTCAAATTTCGCATCCACGGCGAGCGCGATAGCCTCGACCAGCTCCTGATCGTGAAGGAGTAGGCATGATCCAGTCGCACGCTTCGATCGCTTTCGATCCCTTCGGAAACGATAACGCGAAATATCTCAATCCAGCCGATGTCGCGCGGACCTTCGTCCCCGTCGCAGCCTTTTGGAAGCTTTTCAGCGATAAGCATCATGTTGTTTTGGGCACACGAGGCTCGGGTAAGACTGCCATTGCAAAGATGGTTTCGCACGATCATCTTAAGCGCCTCGATCACCCGCTCGCGCGCACCTATGTCGAAGAAAAACGCTTTATCGGTGTTTATGCGCCAGCTCGGCTGAATTGGGTGTCGGGCGTCAAGAGCCAGCTTCTCGGAACAGAGGGGCCCGAGCGCGAATATTTCATCCTGCGGATCAACTTCGTTCTCGCGCAGTCCTTACTTGTCACTCTCACAAGCTGCGTCGAAAGCTATATTAATGAAGATGACAAAGCGCAGGCCGAATATCAGCTTGTTCGCGACATCCTTGAAATATGGGCACCAGATGTTGAGCCTGACCGTCCGATCTACACCCTCAAAGATCTTGCGAAAACGATCGCGAAAACTGATTTCCGGCTCCAGCGAGTTACGACCCGCAACAAATATGGAGAATCGCCGGCAAGCCTTCGCGCATTTGATGCAAGTCTGACCTGCTCATTCGGCACACAGCTTGCGCAGCCAATCGTTGCGTTATGGCCGATAATACAGGAAGCCTTTTCCTTTTCTGATTCCACTAGGATCATCGTCGCGATCGACGAGATGGAATTTCTGACTGAAGACCATCAGCGCATACTCAATGGGCTGCTACGCGGTTATGAAGGCGCCTTTCTATTCAAGTTCATCACCGCGCCTTACTGCCACTATACGCTGGCAACTGAAAGCAATGCGCCGCTGATTGAGGACCATGACTTCTCATACATCCATATGGACAATGACCGTGAGGTTGATTTGGCCGCCTTGCCATTTGAGATCGCACCAGCAGACTTGCGCTTCGCTTTCCATATTGCCTTGTTCCTGCGCCGCGCCGAGGCCGCGCAAATTCCGATCGATCCGAAACTTCTTCATCGCCTTCTCGGCACCAGTGAAGTTCTCGATCCCACGGCCGTGACGAATGCCAATTTAACCGACCTCGTCCGTCAGATGTCTCGTCATGCAAATAATAAGACCCAAGACCGCTTGCAGAAGCATTTGTACCAATTCACGCGTGCAACGAAGGACTCGGTCAAAACTGAAGTTAGACGTCGAATATCTGACGAACTCATTCGCAAATTGAAGCCGCTGGTTCGCTTACGGGAGCTGGTTCGGGCTCGGGTGGGCGCACGCAAGGGCCGGGCCTATTCGGGCATGACCATGGTGCTTGCCTGTACCGACGGCAACCCTCGTATCCTGATCCGCACGTTTAAGGCGCTCTTCCCCGACCTCCGCGTGATGGCATCAGATCCTTCCAAGGTAAAGCCAGTCCCGGCCGAGCGGCAGAATGAAGTGCTCGAGGTCACGTCCGAGCGATTCTGGAACAGCATTTGGGCTGTACCGGATGTCGGCCCCAACCTTTCACAATTAATCGGGCACCTTGGCGAGGATTTCTACCGCCGCCTTCACGTCGAGCCGGTCGGGACCGACGCTTTTGCGTCGGTTACGGTTAGTAGCTCAGACGCCGATATTATGCCGCTCATCAAGCAAGCTGTGGCTTGGGGTTTCATGTACCCCCACTTCAAAGATGAAAAAAGGCCGGCGCTACCTGCGACCGAAGGCGAGTTTCGGCTTTCTTATACTTTGGCACCTAAATTCTCGATCTTGCCGCGCCGCGGTCGCAGCGTGCCGCTTAGATCAATCATCCCGCAACGACAGTTGGACCTCTGACATGCAACGATTGATTAGCGAAGCGAACGACGTAAGCTTCGCCCACGTTCAGGGCCAAGTCTATGACCTTCAGATTTTTGCAAGCGGTTTCGAATCGCGATGCACTGCGATCTCGCGACGACTAGGCAGGGCGCATGGCGCCTCGACCCTCGTGCTAGGTTTCGGAGAACATCGCGATAATCCGATCCGTGTTGCCGCTGACCAATATTATGCGCAGCAACTCGGCCAGGAACCTTTAATCGTACCGCCTAACCGGCCCGGCGCCATTGCCAATCTACTCGAGAAACAATTCGTGCTTGGTAGCGAAGAATGCCGGATCTTGATTGACATTAGCTCCATGTCGCGATCCTGGTATGCCGACGTAATCAACTGGGCAAAATTCACTAGCGTAGTCACGCGTGTTCGCCTTGATTTTTGTTACGTTGCAGGCATTTATCCGGATCCATATCCGCCGCGCGCGATCTCTGAAATCACTTCTTTGTTCGGGTTTGAGGGGCGATCGGATATGCGCCTTGAAACCGTCGCGCTCCTAGGACTTGGATATGATGCTGTTACCCCGCACGCGGTGCTGGAGGATCTGCAGCCGGAGCTAACCTTCGGTTACATCGCGGGTAACGCTGACGAGCGCAGCATTATCCAAGCGTTGAAGCTCAACTCGGCGACTATCGAGGAACTCGACGGGCCAGTAGCGGTTGTGCCACTGCTATCGGTTGAACGGGCTTATGGCATGCTTAGCGACATGATCGCGCCGCATGCCGGCACCCGTAACATTGTCCTTGTATCGCTGGGACCGAAAACGCATGTTCTAGCGGGTCTACTTATTGCTGCGCGTAACGAAGAAGTGACATTCCTTCACGTTCATGGCCGTTCGGTAAGTGCGACTGACATCCGCCCCACTCCTGAAGTTGCCGTTTGTTCGGTCATCTTCGAACCGATCGAATCCGGGTTTACACTGGATTATAGGATTGCAGAAGCGGCGATCGCTGAATAAGCCATCGCTGAATAAGCCGTAGTGCGATCATTTTGGCCTGTAATACTTTATTTCTGCTGCAGTCGAAGGCGTGCCGGCATACGTCTCATCTCGAAGATTTTTCAGGTTAGCGCGAAGGGAGACTTTGGCTATCCCACGGGGCCACTGCCACCCCAAGTGATGAACGCTTCAATGCGCACAGCGGCAGGCTCGCTTGCGAACTCGCAAAATTGCAATCCTTTGAACGATCAAATCGCCTTGGCGAACGGTGCGGCGGCAGCAAATGCTTACGCCGCACCTTTCTGGTCAAGCGGCTTTTTCGTCGATCAGTTTGCCGCTTGACCTGGCGAGAATCGCGAAACCGTCTGCGATCAAATCCACACCATAGCGGGTCGCGCCGTCAGACTCGAAGCTGCACTGGCACACGCGCCCTGTGATCCGGACCAGATCGCCGGTAGCTGCCTTGGCAAGCCGGTCGCGCAGCTTGCCGAACAGAGTGACGCGGTTCCAGTTTGGATCGGATTTCCATTCGTTGCCGTCGCGGCGGTTGTAGTTGGCGGCCACCGAAATGTGGGTGACGGCCCTGGCGGCATCGATCTTGCCAATGCGGCCGATAATGTGGAATTCAGCGATGTTCTGCATGGTGCTTCTCCTGATCGTGCCAGGCGAACTGTCCTGGCGGACATGGAGGGCCCACGTGCCGCCAGCGCGCAAGCCAAAAGACGGAGGCTCCATTCATGGAAACCGCAGGCGCGGCACGCGCCGGTTTTTTGCTTGCGCGCACAAGGGCGGCGCAAAGCGGCCAAAGGTCCGTCGATCAAGGGCAGGAACTGGCGCGATCTGGCGAAGAGCCGACATCGCAGAGCTTGACAAATGTTGGCAAATATGACTACAAGCCGCAATGCCTCGCCCCACGCTCAGGACGATCTCATGGATCAAGGCGGCGCGGAAGGATTTCGAGGCGTTTCCGGCCCGCGCGATCGATCGGGCGCTCGATGCGCTGACGATCGTGGCCGATGGCGGAACGCCGGATGTGGCCAAGCCGCTGGCCGGACTCGGCGCAGGAGTCTGGGAGCTGGCAATCAAGGAGCGCGGCGACGCCTATCGCGTCGTCTACGCATTGCAACTGGGCGACGATGTCTGGGTGGTCCATGCCTTCCAGAAGAAGTCGACCAAGGGGATTTCAACGCCGCGCCACGAGATTGACCTCGTGCGCGACCGAATCAAGCGGCTGAAGGAGATGCTGGCATGACCGACCAAACCGACGACATGGAGCTGGTGCGCGGGTCCGGCAATGTCTTTGCCGACTTTGACGCGCCCGATGCAAGCCTGCGCCAGCTTCGCGCGATCCTCGCTGCCGAAGTGGTCAAGACGCTCGACAAGGATCGGCTGTCCGTCCGCGACGCCGAGGCGCGCACTGGCATCGCGGCGGCCGATTTCTCGCGCATCCGTCAGGTCAAGCTCGACCGGTTTACGGTCGACCGGCTGATGCGCATCCTCGACCGGCTCAATCGCGATGTCCGGGTCAAAATTTCGGTTGGACCTCGCGCCGCAAGCGCGAGGCGCTCAAGGCCTCAGCATGTGGCAGCGTAAGGTGTTGGCTCATTTCGCGGCCCGCCCGTGGGAGGGCCGCGAATTTCGACAGAGGTGTCAGAACAGTTCAAGCTGATTTCGCATCGGATCCCAGAAGCCGATGTCCAGAGGCTTCTGGCCCCGGCGAGGCTGCATCGGCAGCCCCGCCTGAAACTGCAACCGTTCCCCAAGGCTGACCGGCTGCACGCCGGGCATGGTTATCTGGTCCGGATCGGGTTCGGCGATGCGAACCGGCTGCCTGCGCCTGGCCATTGCTCCGCCTCCTTCAGTATTCGCTGGCAAGCATGATTGTGAGCACCCGTCGGGTCACGGCGGGATTGGCCGGGTCTTCGCTGCCGAACCGCAAATCGCGGTCGTAGGCGTCGATCTTCCAGAACACCTTTTCGACGACCTTGCCCATCGTGGGGTAGCCTGTGCTCCAGCGTCCATCGCTGCTCTTGCAGATCGCCCCGAAATCGCGCTCGCCATAAGGATCGCTGTCAGGCGTGAAGGCGTCGTAGGTCTCGACCAGCTCACGAACCCGCGACTGATCCGCCTCGGGCAAGCACCGAAAGCCCTCGGTCGCCACCGCCACACAGGCCAAACCCATCGCCTGCCGCGCCCGGTCATTGAGCCGGGCAATCCGCTCGCTGCGGGAAAGAGCGCTAGTGGTCATTGCACCGCCCTCCCGCCACATTCGCACAAGTGAACCAGCTCGCCGAAATCCTCCCGCTCGCCCAGTTCCTCAGCCAGTTGCCGCACGGTCCCGAACGGCAAGCCGTTCTCGTTGGCCAGCATCCGCAACCAGTCCTCGCGGCACTCGGCCCCGCAAGCCCGGTAGTTCAAAATCAGATCACCCATTTTCTGCCCTCCTTCCGGCAAAGCCGCATTCGACATGCGACATGCGGCCTGCCTTCCGGCGAGGATGGGAGGGGGAGGGAAAACCGGAATCGATGCCCTGGCGCGGGCCAGCGGGCACAGCCCGCCACACGGGGGCGTCTATTCCGGTTTGGGGAACGAGAGGGCAAAACCCTTGGCGTTCCCGCCCGGATCGCCCCGCGATCCAGCCAGAAACGGCACCCTTGCAACGGCGCGAAGCCGCCGGGCGCCCTGCGCGCGCGCAAGTGCGCCAGCGGGCGTCCGGCAATGAGAGAGGCAAGAGCGCCAGCGGGTCAGCGCAGGAAACGCCGCACCCTCAGGAGCGCGCAGCGCGGGACAGAGTGCGACTGCCAATCCTCCCGCTCAACTTCCACCGCTCCCGATCGTTACCCGAATGGGCCGGGACTACAGGCCCGGTCCGCGTCAGCGGATAGAGCGTGGTCGCCCGCGCGGGCAGCCCGAAAGCTTCATCTTCCGGCCTTGCTCCATTTGCCCTGCAAACCACCGGGACATGAACGGTGAAAAGTATTTCGCGATCAATATTGCGTAGGAATTCAATCCCTATAACGTTCCGGCTCTGCGACGCATTGATTAGGGATTCCATGACTTCCGAGAAATCACCGATTACGCTCGCGAGAAAGACAGCGGATGCCACCCCACGGGCAGCTTCACTCATACAGAGCCTGCGAGATATCGGTTATTCGGCCGAAACTGCGCTGGCCGATATCATGGACAACTCGATCACCGCCGGAGCACGGCAAATCGAGATCTTGTCCGAATCGAACTCTGTCGAACCTGCGGTGGCGGTCCTCGATGATGGCCATGGCATGACTTTTCAAGAGCTTGTCGAAGCGATGCGCCCCGGCAGCAGCAACCCGCTTGATGACCGTGACGCAGCAGACCTCGGGCGTTTCGGCCTTGGAATGAAGAGCGCCAGCTTCTCGCAATGCAAACGGTTGACGGTGCTAACCCGAAAGAACGGTGAAAGTTCGGCGGCGACCTGGGACCTCGATGAAGTTTCGCGGACCGACAAATGGGAGATCGAACTTCACGATGATCTGTCGGTCATTCCATGGGCCGAACGGCTAGGCGAACAGGGCACGCTCGTGGTCTGGCGTTCTCTCGACAGGCTCTCTGGCGGAATCGGACATGATCAGCGGAAGAGGGCAGAGCACATAAATCGGCTACTGGCGGAAGCCGAACGCCACATCCGGCTGGTCTTTCATCGCTTCATGTCGGAGGACCGGCCCCCTCTGATCATTCGGCTAAATGGAAGAAAACTCGAACCGCTTGACCCGTTCGGAACCAAATTCCCGAAACATCAGAGTGACAGGCCGGACCAGCTTGAACTGAAGAACGGATTCGTGGAATTCCAGAGCTTTACACTGCCGCACCACAAGGAAATCCCTCCGTCTGACTGGAATGACCTGGGTGGCCCTGAAGGGCACCTTCGTACTCAAGGCTTTTATGTCTATCGAGGCAGGCGGCTGATCATCGCGGGAAGCTGGCTTGGAATGGCGCGACAGACCGAGCTGACCAAGCTGTGTCGCATTCGCGTCGATATCCCGAACACGATGGACTCGGACTGGAAGATCGATGTGAAGAAGGCATCGGCCCAACTGCCTCCCGCTGTTCGGGAGCGGATGCGATTGCTCGTGGAACGCCTGGCAGTAACGTCGAAGCGCACCTACCAGCGCAGAGGCAAAAGGCTGGTGGACAGTGAGTATTTTCCAGTGTGGCAACGCATCCAGCGCGATGGTGCCATAGTCTATCGTCCAGACTTGGCCCACCCGGTTTTCGCCGATTTTTCGGGGAAGTTGCCAGAGGAGCTCCAGGCCGAATTTGCGAGCTTGATCGCGCTGATTGGATCGTCGGTTCCGGTGGCATCGCTGCATTCGGATTTTGCCGGTTCGCCGGAAGAGGTGAAGGCCGAGGATGCAGATGAACAGTCACTCCGTCAGCTCGCCGAGGCCATGATACCGAGACTTCTCGACCAAGGCACTGATGGAGAGCGAATTGCCGAGATTCTCTGCCAGATCGAACCGTTCAAGTCGGCAAGCACAGTTTCCCGGAGTGTAATCGACGAAATTCTCGACAGGGAAACAAGAGATGTCTGATGTGCTTGCGCAGCTCGATGCAGTGGTGTCCCAGCTGATCGCCAGTCAGGAACGCCCGACGGAAGAGAGCATCAGGGCGTCCATTTCAGCAATGCGGATA
>JBEBKE010000071.1:0-11768 GCA_040079555.1 Sphingorhabdus sp.
GCCGCGGCCCCTGCCTCTCCCCCCAGAGGACAAGACTTACTTTACGACAATGCAACTTTCGCCCGCTGCTTTCAGCTTTGCGCATAGTTGCTGTGCGGCGGCACTATTGGCCGCAATGGCCTGAAGCCGGAATACTTTGCGGCCACCTTCGCCTGCACCTTCGGCGATGCGTTTGTTGCTGCCGGAAATCGCGGCGAAACGTTTGCCAAGCGCGCCCCAAGCCTGCTCTGCTTTGGCCGCGTCGCTATAGGCACCAAGTTGGACGAATGCCGATCCAGCGGGAATGGGACCAGATTTTGTTGCAGCAACCGCCGGAGCCGTTGCAGCGGCAGCAGCGGCTTTTGCCTTCGCTGGGTCAATTTTTGCATCAACCTTTTTGCCTTCGCTTGCAGCAAAGGCGGCGTCACCTTCACCTTCAAAGCTTTTGCCTTCGGGATTGGTCGGCGCTTCTTTATAGCCGCCCTCGGGTGCTGCGATCAGCTCGCCATTCCCTTGGCCACCAGCCTGGTTACGCTGGAACCAATAAATGCCACCAACGATAGCCGCGAGCAGCGCAAGGCCGCCCAGAACAAGGCCAGCGACTTTCAGCGGCGAGGCCGCTTCTTCATATTCATAGCCATCGGCTGTTTCCAGCCAAGGCAGGCGATCAGGATCATCTAGGCCTAGCCCGTCGGTATGAATGCCGTCCCGGTCAGTATCTGTCATGCGACTATCCTTTTCTCAAAACCTACATCTGCGTTGCAGCGTCAACTCCCATCAAACGCAGACCGTTGCGGAATACTTGCCCCAGATTGTCGGCCAAGAAAAGCCTTGCTGCGCTTAGCTCTGGCGATTGTGCCAATATGAAGCGTTTGTCGGGCCTGTCGTTACCCACATTCCAATAGGCGTGGAAGGCAGCGGCGAGGTCGCCGAGGAAAAATGCGATGCGGTGTGGCTCGCCGGATTTCGCAGCGGCCTCAACAATGCGCGGGAAGTTGGCAGCCTCGCGGATCAGCGCAATTTCTTCGTCGCCTAGCAATGCAATATGATCGGGTGACGGCTTAAAGCCCTCATCCGTGTCCGCTTTGCGCAGTGTCGAACAAATCCGCGCATGGGCGTATTGCACATAAAACACAGGATTGTCCTTGGATGCCTCAACCACCTTCGCAAAATCGAAATCCATCTGCGCGTCGGCTTTGCGCGTCAGCATCGTAAAGCGGACAACGTCTTTGCCTACTTCACTAACGACATCGGCCAAAGTCACAAAATTGCCCGACCGTTTCGACATTTTCACCGGCTCACCGCCGCGCAGCAAGCGAACCATTTGCACCAGCTTCACGTCAAACTGCTTTTTGCCTTCGGTCAGAGCCATGACGGCCGCTTTTATCCGCTTTACCGTCCCCGCATGATCGGCACCCCAGATGTCGATCAGCATATCGGCAGTTTCGGCCTTTTGGTAATGATAGGCCATGTCAGCGCCAAAATAGGTCCAGCTGCCGTCGCTTTTCTTGATCGGACGATCTTGGTCATCGCCGAATTGGGTGGAGCGGAACAATGGCAGCGTGACCGGCTCCCAATCGGGATCGATTTCGCCCTTGGGCGCTTCCATTTGGCCATCATACACCAGCCCGCGCTCACGCAGAAAGGCTTCGGCAGCCTCTGGCTTTTTCGCTTTTTGTACAATAGCTTCCGATGAAAACCTATCATGATGTATGCCAAGCAACGCAAGGTCCGCTTTGATCATTTCCATCATTGCCGCCACGGCAGTTTCACGGAACAGCGTCAGCCATTCGCCCTCTGGTGCGCCCACAAAAGCATCACCGTGCGTCGCCGCAAGCTGTTGCCCAACCGGGATCAGATAATCACCGGGGTAAAGGCCTTCGGGAATGCCGCCAACATCCTCGCCCAACGCCTCACGGTAACGCAGATGCACCGACCGCGCGAGAACATCGACCTGTCCGCCAGCATCATTGACGTAATATTCGCGGATGACTTTGTGCCCGGCGAACTCCAACAGGCTGGCGAGCGCATCGCCGACGACTGCACCACGACAATGCCCCATGTGCATCGGGCCGGTGGGGTTTGCGGAAACATATTCGACGTTGACCATCTTGCCAGCGCCCAGCTGTGACCGGCCATATTCCGCGCCAGCCGCCGCAATTTCGCGTAGCTCTGCTAACCAAAGCGAAGCATCCAACCGCATGTTGATAAAGCCAGGCCCAGCAATTTCGACTGACGTCACGCCGTCAATTTTCGCGAGCTCCGCTGAAAGCAACTCCGCCAAAGCGCGCGGGTTCATACCTGCCGGTTTCGCCAGCACCATTGCTGCATTGGTCGACAAATCGCCATGCGCCGGGTCGCGGGGCGGCTCAACGGTCACATTGCTACGATTGAGATCATCGGGAATAGCACCCGCAGCAACCAAAGCCGACAGCGCAGCATCAACATCAACGGCAAAACGGGCAAAAAGCGACACGAAATTGTCCAAACCAAAACAACGAAATAGGCACCCGTCACCTATCCGATGACGATCGAAAGAAAAAGGGGTGATTCGGCCTGTTCAGGCAGAGATCAACGCGTGACGTTGTATCGCAGCTGATCCTCGGTCAGATTAAAGCCTACGAGCAATTCAAAGCTTGCGCGCTGAATTGCGGCGCGCACTTCGGGATCGGCCATCGGATCAAGTGCCGCATCTGCATCGCCAGCTTTGCGCTTGCGGGTGATTCGTTCGACGATGCCGGCCGACAAACGCGCCGAGGTGCCGTCAATATATCCAGCGGCTTTGCCTGTTGCCGTTGCGCGATCTTGCCCTGCGGCAAAGTTCAGTGTGACCTGTCCGACGCGCTTAGCGACAACAGCGGTGCCGCCTTGAACGACAGACGAGAAGTAAGGTAACGTCACGGTGCGCGCCGCGGAACGGTCCATACGGCGAGCTTGCACCTCAAAGTCCGCGACAGAATAGATGCGCTCACCGCTGCTGTTGCACGATGGCCGTAGCTTTGTGATCGTCGCAACAACGTCAACATCACTGGAGTCCTGCCTGCCAGCAGGGCTAAACAATGTGATGTCGCCGGTTCCTTCAGGAACGGCCACAACGGGACAACCTGTCCGCGTCGCGGTGACACCAACACCCGAATTGATGTCAATTTCCCCGTCTTTAGCGCAACCGGAAAGTGCGAGCGCCAAAAGCGAAACGGCAATGGGGGCGATTTTTTTCAACATCATGTCCTTGTTTCATCCCCGCAAAACACTTTGGCGCGGGCTGGAGTTGATTTCCTTTATCGGCCAGTTCCCGTCCCTGCAACGTTCTTTGCAAACGCGGCGAAAGTCCTTGGCCTTCGTGTCCGCATTAATTATGTGACATTGCCAATGACTGAACCAAATCCAAACAAGCCGCCTTTGACCATATTGCTCGCTGCACCGCGCGGTTTCTGCGCTGGCGTGGATCGTGCGATTAAAATTGTGGAGCTCGCCCTCGAAAAGCATGGTGCGCCTGTCTATGTCCGGCATGAAATTGTCCATAACCGCTATGTCGTTGATAGCTTAAAAGCGAAAGGCGCGGTATTCGTTGAGGAACTCGACCAAGTTCCCACTGGCGCGCCAGTTGTCTTTTCTGCGCACGGTGTACCCAAATCAGTGCCTGCCGATGCCGAAAATCGCGGGCTCGAATATTTTGACGCGACGTGTCCTTTGGTATCGAAAGTCCACAAGCAAGCGGAGCGGCAAGTCGAGGCGAACCGGCACATCCTGTTCATCGGTCACGATCGTCATCCCGAAGTCATCGGAACCTTTGGACAAGTTCCTGTTGGAACAATGTCGCTGATCGAAACCGTCGAGGACGCCCGCGCGTTCCAAACCGATCAGCCAGATAATTTGGCGTTCCTCACTCAAACCACATTGTCGGTCGACGACACGGCAGAAATTGTCGCCGAGTTGCAACGCCGCTTTCCGTCCATCGTCGGACCAAAAGGCGAGGACATTTGTTACGCGACGTCCAATCGGCAGGAATCGGTCAAGGCGATTGCACCTGAGTGTCAGCTAGTGCTGGTCATTGGCGCGCCCAACAGTTCCAATTCACTCCGCTTGGTCGAAGTGGCGCAGCGGTGCGGCGTTACCGCACGTCTGGTTCAGCGCGCTGAAGAGATCGACTTTGCATGGCTGGATGGGGTGGCGACTTTGGGCCTGACGGCAGGTGCGTCGGCCCCAGAGGTTTTGGTACGCGAGTTCATCGCGCGTATCGCCGAGCGTTTCACCGTGACCGAGCGCCAGACGGTGACCGCCGAGGAAAGCATCATCTTTAAACTGCCGCGCGGCCTTACGGCTGCCGAAGCCGCCTAATGGCAGTCTATACGCAGGTCAGTGCAGAGGCGACGTCCGCTTTGTTGGCGCAATATGACGTCGGTAAATTGACAGCGATGAAGGGTATCGCAGAGGGCGTTCAAAACACCAATTTTCTGGTCGAAACCGATCAATTCAAGTTTATTCTCACTTTGTACGAGGATAGAACGAACACTGCTGACTTACCGTATTTTCATGATCTTTTGGCGCATTTGCATGGCCATGGAGGCCTTGTCCCGCGATTTATAGAGGATAAAAATGGCCGGTGGTTGCAAGATGTCGCCGGTCGCAAGGCCTGTCTGATCGAGTTTTTGTCGGGAGTATCGGTGTCGGAGCCCGACCCAATCGTCGCGCATAATGTCGGCCAAGCGCTGGGATTTATGCACGCTGCATTAAGCGACTTTGGCGGCACGCGTCCTAATCCGTTGGGATTGCGCAATTGGCGCCCTTTGTTTGAAAGTTGCGAGCCCCGCGAAAATGAAGCGCTGCTATCGGGGCTTTCGGTCAGAATTGGCGAAGAATGCGACTTTCTGGAACGCAACTGGCCAGCCAATCTGCCGATGTCGGCTATCCATGCGGATCTATTTCCCGACAATGTGTTGACCCTTGATCGGAAAGTCACCGGCCTGATCGATTTCTATTTCGCGTGTACCGATGCACGGGCCTATGATTTGGCGGTAACGCACAGCGCGTGGAGTTTTGATGCCGATGGCCGCAATTACCGGCCAGAAATCGGCGATGCGATTGTCGCTGGATATACGGCTCATATCGCCCTTGCACCCGCAGAAATCGAAGCATTGCCGATTTTGGCGCGCGGTGCATGTTTGCGGTTTTTGCTGACGCGGCTTTACGATTGGATCAACACGCCTGCCGATGCGATGGTGTCCCGAAAAGACCCACTCGCCTTTCTGCGCCGCCTTGACCATTACACCGCGAACGGACTAGCCGCTTAACGCGATGAAAACCGTGGATATCTTTACCGATGGTGCCTGTAAGGGCAATCCCGGCCCAGGTGGCTGGGGTGCGATCATCCGTTATGGCAGCCACGAAAAAGAGATTTCGGGCGGCGACGCCGATACCACGAACAACCGTATGGAGCTGACCGCAACCATCCGCGCGCTCAACCTGTTGATCGAGCCATGTCAGGTGCGGCTGCACACCGATAGCAAATATGTGATCGACGGCATTACCCGCTGGGTCAATGGCTGGCAGCGCAACGGCTGGAAAAACGCGTCAAAGCAGCCCGTGCGCAATGCTGAACTGTGGCACGACTTGATCGAAGCAACGGCGCGCCACACCGTCGAATGGATATGGGTAAAGGGCCATAGCGGCCATGTGGAAAACGAACGCGCCGACCGATTGGCCAGCGATGCTGCGGACACAGCGGCAGTTCAATAAACAAAACTAACGAAACCTGTCGGGCGCATAATCATCGGCGTTGGCATTGGGCACTTCGTGCTTGCGGTTCATTAGCAACGCACCTGCCATCGCCGCCACGGCCGGTGCCGTTTGAATGCCAAAGCCGCCCTGACCAGCCAGCCAAAAGAATTCTGGAATATCGCGGTCGTGGCCAATCACCGGCAAGCGATCCCGCGCAAAGCTGCGCAAACCCGCCCATTTGCGTTCAAGCCGGATGACTTCCCAATCCACCACCTGTTGAAACCGGTCAATCGCCATTGCGATGTCGAGTTCCTCAGGTGCGGCATCACAGGGTTCAGTCGCGATTTCATCATGCGGGCTAAGCCAAACCCGGCCGCCTGCCTCTGGCTTGAAATAAAAGCTACCATCAAGGCCTACGACCAATGGCAGATCAGCCGAGGCCCCGGGTTCAACCACAAGCTGCATAATCGTCCGCCGAAAAGGGGTGATACCGATTGGCATCACACCCGAACGAACAGCGACGTCATCCGCCCAAGCGCCAGCCGCGTTCACTAGCGTTTTGGTCGTAAACGAGTTGCCACCCGCACTGATCGCCCAACGACCATTGAAAAAATGCGTTTGCGTCAACGGTGCGTTACACAAAATTTGCGCCCCAGCACCACGTGCGGCTTTCAAATAGCCATTGTGCAGACCGCCGACATCGATGTCGCAGCAATCTGGTTCCCATAATGCCGTCGACCACCCTTCACGAAGGCCCGTCACGCGCGTCGCAAGTTCAGACGAGTTCAGTCGATCCAGCGCAACGCGACTGCGCGCAAAATCTACCAGCATTGCCTCAGCGACCACTTCGTCGCTATCGTGACCAAGATGAAGCGCGCCGCGCGGTGTGAGTAGAGAGGTTTCCGAAAACGTGCTTGGCGGGGACAGTAAGAACGGACCAGAAGCGCTTGTCAGTGGTTGGATCGCAGGGCCGCCATAGGTTTCAGTCCAAAATGCCGCCGACCGTCCCGTGGAATGATAGCCAGCGACGCTCTCAGCCTCGAGCAAGAGCACAGATTTGTCCGCAGAAATTTCAGCAGCAAGGCTCGCCCCGGCTATACCGGCGCCAACAATAACAACGTCAAAATCGTTCATTTTGTAGGGGCGTGCCTGTCGAAAAAGCCGCGCATGGCCGCCATGCACCGGTCGCGCACTGGGTCGGCTTCGCGTAACAACTCATGCGCGGCTTCATCGCCAAACAAGACGAGCTCCGAATTCGGCAGCCGTTTTGCGTCGCGGATTATGCGCTTAGTATCAACCAGCTTATCGGCGGTCGTCGCCATCAACAGCACAGGCGTTGCGACCTGTTCCAACGTTCCAGCCTCATTCAAGGCACGCGTGCTGGCAACGGCACGTTCGACCCAATGCCAGCTGGGCGGGCCAAGCTTCACCTCTGGCCGCTTTTGCCACCAAAAAATTTCATCGGCGTAGCGATTATCATCATGCGTCAAGATTTTCTCGCGCACATTCAACGGCGAACCCGGCTTTTCGCCTTCTTTCCAGGCGGCACGCGCAGGGTCGCCAAGTGCGGTCAGCAAACGAACGATCGCATGATGCAGCGCATAGGGCATGCCCATGGGTGAAATGCCCAGCATTGGGGCGGAGAGCGCGACGGCATCGGGATCAACGGCCCGCTCAACCAATGCGCGCATCGCCAGATGCCCACCCATGCTGTGCGCCAATATGACATGCGGTCCGGGCGTCGCCAATTTCCATTCCGCCCAGAATGCCTTGATATCCGCGATCCATGTTGCAAAATCATCGATATGGCCAATGTGCGGATCTGCTAACACTCGGCCCGAGCCGCCCTGCCCGCGCCAATCGAGCGCCGTTACTGCCCAACCGTCGTTCGCCAGTTGATCGAGCGTTTCCAAATATTTCTCATAATGATCGCCGCGTCCCGGCAGGAATAATAACGACCCACGCGGTTTTATTGGCCGATCCCAATCAATGCGGCGTAGAGCCCAGCCATCGGGCGTAGTCCATGTGGTTTCATCGGCACGAGCTGGCATTGCGCGGCGATCAAATGACGAATGCGAAGCAGCCATGGTTACCTTTTGCTAATCTTTGTTGGTTAACGAAGGTCAAATGGACCAACAAATCCTCATCTACGTGCTGCTCGGCGGCTTGGCAATTGGCCTGCTGATTTCAGCCTATACCGATATCAAGCATCGCTTGATTTTAAACGCTGTTACAGCGCCCATCGCATTGGCCGCACCATTATATTGGTATGCAGTCGGCGACTTCAGTTTAATCGGAATTGGCCTTCACCTTGCAATTGCCGCCGCTGTTTTCGTCTTTTTCGCACTTTTGTTTCGTTTTGGGGCAATGGGAGGAGGGGATGTAAAACTTTTCAGTGCCTTAGCGCTATGGTTCAACCTTGTTTGGGTCATGCGCCTGCTGTTGATCGCCACGATCCTCGGCGCGGCGGTAACCATCGTTTTCTGGCTGATTCACAAGCGTAAGGGCCAATCTGGTCCAGTTCGCGTGCCATATGGCGTCGCCATTGCCCTTTCGGGTCTTTGGGTCGTCAGTGAACATATTTTTAACCATTTTGGATGAATAGAGTTCCCAACATCGGGGACCTTTCAGGAGCTTAGTTCGTCATGGATAGGAAAAAGTTGATTTTGTTGGTGGCTGCGCTGGTTATTGCCGCGCTCACAGCCTTCATGGCGAGAACCATGTTCTCAGGTGGCGATCCCGCCCCTGCGGCTGCGGCTAAGCCTCCTGAACCAACAGGGCCACAGGTCTTGGTTGCAACGCGGGCATTGCCTGTTGGTACAATCATTACGGCGGATGCTTTCCGTTATCAACCTTGGCCAAAAGAACTGGTCGATGCAGCCTATTTCATTAAGGCTGATGGCTCCGCACCTGTCGTGGCCATGCCTGGCGCACCGCAAAGCGCGACCACCGGCGATGCGACGACAGAGCTGTTGGGCACAGTGGTACGCAACCCGATCACCGCAGGTCAGCCATTGACTAAGGGTGCGCTGGTATTCCCCGGCGATCGTGGCTTCCTTGCAGCGGCGCTTGGTCCTGGCATGAGGGCGGTAACAGTCCCTGTGTCGGCATTGACCGGCGTTGCAGGCTTTGTGTTCCCCGGCGACCGTGTCGATATGGTGCTGACGCAGAATGTTGCCGGACAAGGCACAGGCGACGCGTTGAAAGTATCCGAAACGATCATTCGCAACCTTCGCGTCTTGGCGACTGACCAACGTGCTCAGGCTGCCAAGGATGAAGCCGGCAACACTGTGGTTTCGGCATATAAGCTGGTAACGATAGAGGTTACACCGCGTCTTGCCGAAAAAATCGCCGTTGCTCAGACAATCGGTACGCTCAGCCTGTCGCTCCGTTCTTTGGCCGATAATGCAGCTGAGCTGGAGCAAGCCTTGGCATCAGGCTCCTTGGAACTTCCAAAAGGCGCATCGCCCGAAGAAGAAGCCCAAATCCTTGCCAAGCTGAACAAGCAACCGTCATCGGGGGCGAGCAGCTACACGACAGGCGGCGAAGTATCACGCTTCCAACGTCGCACCCCTCCAGCAGTCACGCCTGTGCAGATTGCGACTGAGCAGGTTCGCCTGAACAAGCGCGTCGAAGATGCCACAAAGCAAGAGCGCGGTCCTATAGTCCGTGTTTATCGCTCGGATCAAGCGCCGCAAGAAATTGAAGTCAACAAGCTGAAACAAAGGTAACAGTCATGACAATCAAGTCGATATTCAGGGCGAGTGTTGCGACTGCCATAGCGATCGCAAGTTGCAATCAACCAGCATTTGCTCAAGCAAAAGTCACAAGTTCTGTCTCCACACAAAAACCTTTGATCCTGCCAACAGGACAATCGTTGAAGGTAGATCTGCCGGCAAACGTATCTGACATTTTGGTCGGTGATCCCCGCATTGCCGATGTTCAGGTCCGGTCCCCGCGCCAAATCTGGATTTTCGGGAAAGAAACCGGGGATACGAATATTAGCGCAACTGACGCGTCCGGGCGGGTCATTTACTCAACCAAAATTCGTGTTGCCCCCCGCCTCGATTCCATCGATGAGGTGTTCCAACTGGCAATGCCTGATGCGAAAATCAGGGTTACCCCAATTGCTGGTGGCGTTTTGCTAACAGGCACAGTGTCAAACCCGCAAGACGTTGAGGCCGCTCACGAGTTAGCGAAATTTTACCTCAATAACTCAGCTCATAGCGCTGCAGGTGGAGAGATTAAAGTTATCAGCCATATCCGCACAGGAACTCCATTTCAGGTAAACTTACAAGTACGGATTGCTGAGGTAAGCCGTTCGCTTGCCAAAGAAATTTCGAGCAACTTTACCACCCGTGACGCTAACAGCAGCGGCACAGTGTTTGGTATCGGTCGTGGCCGTCAAACAAGTATCACAAACAACGCCAACCCGCTGAATTTGCCGATTATCAACGCATGCACAAACTTTGCGTTACCAGTCGATTGTGGTTTGACGCTCCCGTTTAACCCACAAACGGGGCAGTTTTTGACGAATATCGGTTCGACACAATACAACTTCACCAACGCCCCAGGGTCAAATATCCTCAACATCGCAAGCAAATTATTCGGCCTAGATGTAGCGGCAGGTTTTGACTTGGCGGAGCGCGCAGGGCTTTCTTCAACGCTTGCAAACCCTAATCTGACGGCGATGTCTGGCGAAACTGGCGAATTTTTGGCTGGTGGTTCGTTTCCTATTCCGGTCTCTGATGCTTTTGGCGGAATTTCCGTTCAGCAGCAAAGCTATGGCGTAAATTTGCGCTACACGCCGCTTGTTTTGGCTGATGGACGTATCCAGCTGCGGTTGCGGACCGAAGTTTCAGACATCTCGTCACAAGGCGCGGTCCGCATAAACGGCACTGAAATCCCGGCACTGCTTACCCGCATGGCTGAAACCACGGTCGAATTGGGATCAGGGCAAAGCTTTATGATCGCTGGATTATTGTCCAACCAAGCATCGTCATCAGTGGATAAATATCCTGGAATTGGTGATGTTCCTGTTGTTGGGGCTTTGTTCCGCTCGAACGGATGGCGCCGCAACCAAACCGAGTTGGTAATCGTTGTTACACCTTATTTGGTGCAGCCGGTTTCTGAGTCAGAAATCGCATTGCCAACTGATGGATACAACACACCAAACGATCTGGAACGCATATTATTGAACAAGGATGCAGACAGTTCGGGCAAAAATGCAGAGCGTCCCGGCCCCACGGTCGGACCGGAAAAAACTGACGGTCCTTCGCTGGGCTCGATGAACGCCGATCTTCCTGCGCTTGCCACCAACGCTAAAAAAGCGGGAACGAAAACCGCAGCGAAAGCTGACGGTCCCGGCTTTACCTTCGAATAATACGCAAAAGGAGAATGACCATGAAAGCAAAAATCATTGCAACAGCGGCATTGGCTTTCTGCCTTGCGGGTTGTGGTTCGATGGGTTCGAACACCTCAATGTACTCGACCAATCAACCGGTCGTCCAACGCACAAATTACGCAATCGACATAAATCTAGACGGCTATGACGGCGTCAGCATGATTGAACGGCAACGCGTGTCGGAATGGTTTGAGGCGCTGCAACTTGGCTTTGGCGACAGGATTGCCGTAGATTATGGTGACGGCTCTGCCAACGCGATTACGGAACAACAAGTGACGGATCTTGCTGTGGAACATGGAATGGTTGTGGTTAAAACAGCGCCCGTGACTTCAGGATTGATCGCGCCGGGAACAGCGCGGATCGTTGTGTCCCGATCTACAGCGAGCGTCCCCAATTGCCCAAATTGGGAAAAGCCCAACGACGCGAATTTCAATTCGAGCAATCACCCCAATTATGGCTGCGCCGTCAATAGCAACATGGCTGCGATGGTCGCGGACCCTGAAGACCTAGTTCGCGGTCGAAAATCCCGAATCAACAAGGATCTGGGTGCTGGCATCCCGCCTAAAATTACAGGAGGCAATTAATGAACGCTCCTTGGAAATCCGGCGTTGCCGGTACGCGCGATCCGTTTAGCGCCTATATTTGTGATGACCTGACCCTCGATGTC
>JBEBKE010000072.1:0-11693 GCA_040079555.1 Sphingorhabdus sp.
CGAGTTTGATGGCTTTGATATCGCCACAGGCAATGTCGTCGAGTGCCCTGATCTGGTCGTTTTGGATTTTGAGGGGCGCAAGCGAGGGGTGTTGATCGTCAGCGTCGTCACGGACGCTCCCAATGGTGGATCAGGAACACGCTATGTTGTCGGCGATTTCGATGGTTATCGCTTTGTGGCAGAGCATGATGACGTCCGCTGGCTCGATCATGGGCCCGACAACTATGCTGGTGTCACTTTTCACAATACGGGTGACCAAGTGTTGCTAATCGGCTGGATGAGCAACTGGGCCTATGCGCAGGCGGTGCCAACCGCGCCGTGGCGCAGCGCGATGACTTTGCCGCGTGAATTGAGACTGGTGATGGTGGACGGGAAAGCGGTCCTGTCGCAAAGCGTTCCTTCCGTTTTTGATGGCCAAACATCGCTCGACGAGAGTTGGCCTTCGGACCTCACAGCGGTTTGGCGTGAGGCGGGTGGCGCATTGAATCTATGCCTAAAAGCAGAAAACCAGCTGTCGTTTGAACTGACCCTTGGCAACGATATCGGTGACCGGCTGACAATCGGATATGATGCAGCAGACCAGCTCTATTACATTGATCGCCGAAATGCTGGGCAGAGCAGTTTCAGTCCTGACTTCCCCATTCGCGCAGCCGCTCCTCGTGTTGGCGTCGGGAACGGAACTGATATCAAACTTTATTTTGACAAGGGTTCGGTCGAGCTGTTCGCCGATAATGGAACAACGACAATGACCTGCCTGAATTTCCCGCGCGCGGATTATACGTCGGTCGAATTGCAATCTTTCGTTTTGCCCGTGAATGGGCGGTTGACGTCGGCGCCATTGTAACCAAAGGATAGGTCCTCAAACAGCAAGGACGTAGCGACAATGAAGCAGGTACTTTTCGGTGCAATTGCAACGCTTTTGTTGTCCAGCGCATGCATCGCGAAAGATAGGGACCGCCTGCTGGAATTGTCGGGCGACTACACAATCGATGTTACCATCAATGGCCAATCGTTTAAGCTGCTCGTTGATCCCGACATCGGCGGCAGTCGCGTTTTGAATGCTGAAACCGCGAGTAAACTTGGCTTAAAGGGTAGCATGATTGGCGGGCGGCATATGGTCGGGCCGGTTAAACTGACGGCGAACTCTAATGTCCTGAACTATGATTTTGGTGATGTGAAGGACAAGCAGCGGACGTTCTGGCTGGCAGACGACGCCGCCACGGACCGTGCCGCAGGGACGATAGCACCAGCTGCGCTTCCCTATCCGGTGGTGCGGTTTCAGCTGCGCGAGGCGGTAGCTGATGAAAAGCTATATACTTTGCCGTTGGCTGACGATGGAAAAAACGCGACGCTAATGGTCGGGGGAAATACCGTTGCAGTTGGTTTTAACCTGTTGCGAAATGAAACGCTCGTCACGGCGTCAACGGGCGTATTGATTGCGGATAGCTATCAGGGTGCGTTTGCAGGCGAGGGCGTTTCGACGATGATCCGCTATGGCATTAAACGACCGACGCGCCCGCTAAATTTAGAAAAAGCTATTGAGATTGGCGGCTTGCCGCTGGATCAGATGCTTGTCCGCGTATCGGATTTCGGCGATGCCAGCCAGATTGCCGACAGCGCCGATGTGGATCAGGACGAGATTGTCGTTACCGCCGCCTCCAAGAAAAAACCGCGTTATTTGATGACGCTTGGCCGAGATTTTCTCGCACGCTGCTCGGCTTTGACATTCGATGCCAAAGCCAAACAGGTGCAGATGCGCTGCGCGTTATAACGCGCGCAGTTTCGGTTCGACCTCATCCAGCGATTTGCGGATGATGCCGATCAGATCGTCGATCTGTGCGGTGCTGATAATCAGTGGCGGACACATCACGATACTGTCGCGAATGCCGCGCACCATCAGGCCGTGACGGATGCAGGCATCGCGGACCATCGGGCCTGCCGTGCCCTCTGCTCCGTCAAAGCGTGCGCCGTTGGCTTTGTCGGCGACGATTTCGACAGCGCCAATCAGGCCTACCGAACGCGCTTCGCCGACCAACGGGTGATCGCTGAGTGCAGCCAATGCCTTTGCCAAATAAGGCCCAGTTTCGCTGCGAACACGTTCGACCAATCCTTCGCGTTCGATGATTTCGATATTGCGCAGTGCCACAGCCGAAGCCACCGGATGCCCCGAATAGGTATAGCCGTGGACAAAATCGCCACCGGTTTTCATGACCTTCACGATATCGGCGCTGACCGCGACGGCGGAGATTGGCAGATATCCTGACGACAGACCCTTTGCCATCGCGATGATGTCGGGCTGTACACCAACGGTTTCATGGCCCCACATATTGCCGGTGCGACCAAATCCGCAGATGACTTCGTCGCAGACCAAGAGGATGCCATATTTGCGGCAGATCGCCTCAACCTGTGGCCAGTAATTGGCGGGGGGAATGATAACGCCGCCTGCGCCTTGGATTGGCTCACCGATAAAGGCTGCGACATTTTCGGGGCCGACTTCGATGATTTTGTCTTCAATGGCTTGTGCGCAGGCGGTGCCGAAATCGTCCGCGCTCATGTCGCGGCCTTCATTATACCAATAGGGTTGGCGGACATGCTCGATCCCCGCCATTGGCAACACTCCGGGGGCAGGGAAGCCTTGGCCGTGCATCGCCTTCATCCCGCCCATCGACACGCCGGCGACGGTCGATCCGTGATAGGCGTTATGCCGGCTGATAAAGACAGTGCGGCTGTGCTCGCCTTTCACCTGCCAATAATGGCGGACGAGGCGCAGGATGGTGTCGTTGGCTTCGGAGCCGCTGCTGTTAAAAAACACATGCGGCAGGCGATTACCTGTCAGGCTCGCGATCTTGTCCGCCAGCATGACCGCAGGCGGGTTCGCGGTTTTGAAGAAGGTGTTATAGTAGGGCAGTTCGAGCATCTGCTCCTTTGCCACCTCAGCCAGTTCGTCGCGGCCATAGCCGACATTGACGCACCACAGGCCCGCCATGCCATCCAAAATGCGGTTGCCGTCGCCGTCATGGATGTAACAGCCATCGGCATGGGTGATAATGCGGCTGCCGCCCAAATCCTCGATTTCTTGCCAGTCGGCTTGCGCGGGAAGGTGGTGAGCGATGTCGAGGCGGCGGAGTTCGGCGATGTCGTAATTGCGGGGCATGATAAGGTCCTTTTGATGGGTTCACGCAGAGTGCGCAGAGAAACGCAGAGTTTATGGCACTACAGAAACTCTGCGTTTCTCTGCGCACTCTGCGTGAAATCAAAAGAATTTAAGGCGAAAAGCCTATGCGCGCTTGATAGCGATCATAACGGGTGATGCACCGGTTCATAATTCCCCCCTTAACGCTTTTCCGAGCAGGTGAAAATAGGTTTGGCTATCGGCATCATTTTCAGTGTTCCATTCGGGGTGCCACTGCACCGCGAGCAAAGGTGCGCCGTTGGGACGAGCGGAGTAAGCCTCGACCAAGCCATCGGGCGCGCGGGCCTCAACTGACAGGCCGCCTGCCAGTGTGCCGATGCCTTGATAATGCACCGAGTTTACTTCCAGCGCAGGTTTGGCATAGGCATTGGCGAGCATCCCGCCATCGGCCAGTTCAACCGGATGACGGTGATCAAACATCGCATCAAACGCCACATCATCAGGTGCATGGTGGCGGATCAGGTCATCGCTGGCGCTAGTATCGCGGCGGAGCGTGCCGCCCAAGGCGACATTGATTTCCTGAAATCCCCGGCAGATGCCAAACACCGGTTTATGCGCATCAATCATTCGGCCCACCATCGACAAAGCGATCTCGTCGCGGGCTTCGTCAAACGGGCCGTCACCGCCATCGTCACCATAGCGCGCGGTCGCGACATTGGACGGGCTACCGGTCAGCAGTATGCCGTCCAAACGCGGTGCAACTTCGGCGGCGGTCATCAAGTCAGGCAACGAGGGCACAATCAACGCCGCGACGTTGGCATAGCTCATGGCGGCACGGATATACCGCTCCATGACGGCCTGCGCGGCCTCGGTGCCGACAATACGATTGCACGCGATAATGCCAAGGACGGGGCGGGCGCTCATGCGGCCCCAATCAATTCCCGCCCGATCAGCATCCGGCGAATTTCGTTGGTCCCCGCGCCAATATCGAGCAGCTTTGCATCGCGGAACAGGCGTTCGACGGGCCAGTCCTTGGTATAGCCAGCGCCGCCCAGCGCCTGAATGGCTTCACCCGCAACTTTGACCGCGTTTTCCGAGGCGAGCAGGATGACGCCCGCGGCATCAAAGCGCGTTGTCTGGCCCGCATCGCATGCCCGCGCGACTGCATAGGTATAAGCGCGCGCAGAATTGAGCGCGACATACATATCGGCGATTTTGCCCTGCATCAGCTGGAATGAACCGATGGCTTTGCCGAACTGTTTGCGCTCGCGCACAAAGGGCAGCACAACGTCAAGGCACGCCTGCATGATCCCCAGTTGCAATCCAGCCAGCACGACGCGCTCATAATCAAGGCCAGACATCAACACGCCGACACCGCCGTGCAGCGGCCCCATGATGCGGTCTTCTGGAACAAAACAGTTGTTGAAAACGAGCTCGGCTGTGGGCGAACCGCGCATGCCCATTTTGTCGATTTTCTGGCCGATGCTGAAACCGGCATCGTCTTTTTCAATCAGGAACGCCGATATGCCGCGTGAACCGCTTTCAGGCGCTGTCTTGGCATAGACAACCAAAGTGTCGGCATAAGGCGCGTTGGTGATCCAGAACTTCGTGCCGTTCAGCACATAGCCGCCCTGAACGGCATCAGCCTTTAGCTTCATCGACACGACGTCCGATCCTGCGCCCGCTTCTGACATGGCAAGGCTACCAACATGTTCACCGGATATCAGCTTGGGCAGATATTTCGCTTTTTGCTCTGCATTGGCCCAGCGGCTGATCTGGTTGATGCACAGGTTGCTGTGCGCGCCATAGGACAGGCCGATAGAGGCCGACGCCCGGCTGACTTCTTCGACTGCGACAACATGATCAAGATAGCCAAGGCCAAGCCCGCCATCGGCTTCATCGACAGTAATACCGTGCAGGCCAAGGTCGCCCATTGCTGTCCAGAGTTCATCACGCGGGAACCAGTCGTCCGCATCGATTTTGGCGGCCAAAGGCGCGATCTGTTCGCTGGCAAAACGCTGCGTCGTATCGCGGATCATATCCGCCGTTTCGCCAAGGGCGAAATCAAGATTGGGGAAATTGCTCATGAAAGCGAAATGCCCTGCGTTGGTTTCAGTTGCAACTGATTCCGTTCAGCAGATTAGGGGCTCGCCTGCGGCGAGCAAGCCGGGAAGAAAAAAAGGAGATAAGAGTTAGTAAACGCATATCTAGGTTTCGTAACTCTTCCCGCCTTTTTCCCTTCTTTCTTGCTTGCCAAAGGCAAGCGCCCAATTGCGCACTAGCGGTCTATCGCAACCGTTGTTAGGCAAACCGCGCAATGTCTCTCCCCAAAAATCCAGTCAAAGCGATTCTCGGTCCGACCAATACCGGCAAGACGCATCTCGCAGTGGAGCGGCTGTGTGCGCACAGCAGCGGGGTGATGGGCTTTCCTTTGCGGCTGTTGGCGCGCGAAATTTATGACCGCGTCGTCGCGATCAAAGGGCCGAAAGAAGTCGCGCTGATTACCGGCGAGGAGCGAATCGAGCCGGTTGGCGCGCGGTGGTATTTGTGTACCGCGGAGTCGATGCCAGTCGAAAGACAGTTCGCCTTTGCTGCGCTCGACGAAGCGCAATTGGGCGCTGATCCTGAACGCGGTCATATTTTCACCGACCGTATGCTGCATGTGCGCGGGCGGGACGAGACGATGATCCTGGGGTCGGAAAGCCTGCGCCCGATGATCCGAAAGCTGATCCCCGATGCCGAAATCATCTCGCGTCCGCGCTTTTCGACGTTGACCTTTGCGGGCGCAAAAAAGCTGTCGCGCTTGCCGCCGCGCTCGGCGATCGTCGCGTTCTCGGTAGAGCAGGTTTATGCCGCTGCCGAACTGTTACGCCGTCTGCGCGGGGGAGCAGCTGTGGTCATGGGCGCGCTGTCGCCGCGCACCCGTAATGCACAGGTGGCGATGTTTCAATCGGGCGAGGTGGACTATTTGGTTGCCACCGATGCAATTGGAATGGGTCTTAATCTTGATGTGCATCATATTGCATTTGCAGGGCTTTCAAAATTTGACGGCAACCGAACCCGCCGGTTGAGTATCGCCGAAATGGCGCAGATTGCAGGGCGCGCGGGTCGACATCAACGCGACGGCACCTTCGGCACGCTGGCGGGGCAGGGCAGCGAAATGGACCCTGAAGAAGTGCGCGCGATTGAGGAGCACCACTTCCCCGATCTTGACTGGATGTACTGGCGCGAAAGCCGCCCGCGCTTTGATAATTTAGCGACGTTGATTGAGGATCTTGAGAAGAAACCGGTAGGTCCTCCCTTGCGTGCAGCTCCAGAGGCTGTGGACTTGGCTGTCCTGAAACGCCTCGCGGATATGGACGAAGTGCGCCGGATGCTGGGCGGACCCAAATCGGTCGCGCGGTTGTGGGAAGTCGCCAGCCTGCCCGATTTCCGGCAGATGGGGTCGGAACATCACAGCCGTTTTGTCGCGGCGCTTTGGCAGCATTTGGGGACCGGCGCGGTTCTGCCGCATCAATATGTCGCGGGCGAAATTAGCCGCCTCGATACCATTCAAGGCGATATCGCCACAATATCCGCACGCATTTCCGCCGTGCGGACATGGACCTATATCGCCAACCGCGCCGATTGGGTTGCCGATCCAGCCGCAATGGCGGAACGTACGCGCGCGCTGGAGGAGAAACTATCCGACGCGCTGCACAATGCCTTGCGGCAACGCTTTGTTGATCGCCGCACCTCGATGCTGCTGCGCAAAGGCGCAAAGGATAGCGACTTGGTGCCGGTTGAAGTGGATGGCGACAATCAGGTTTTTGTCGATGGCGAACATATCGGCGAACTCGATGGTTTCACCTTTCGCGTTGACCCGGCGGCGCGGGTAGGCGAACGGAAACTATTACTTGCAGCAGCCGAGAGGCATCTGGCAGCATATTTGAAAGAAAAGGCAAAGGCAGTGGCAATGGCCGACAACGAAGAATTCGCACTGGAAAAGGATAATGAGGGGCGGCCAGCGTTGTTCTGGAACGGCGCGTTGTTGGGGCATTTGGCCAAGGGGCGCACGTTGATGCAGCCTTTGTTTAAGCCTGCGCGCGCCGTCGCGGGCCTTGAAGGCGAAGCGTTGCGCGCCATTGCGGACCGCGCCGAGGCGTGGATTCAGGTGCAGCTTGCTAAGAATATGGGTGGCCTGATGGCGTTGAACCAGCTGGCGTCCGATGCTGCGACCGATGGGATTGTGCGCGCATTGGCGGCGCGGCTGGCCGATTCTGGCGGGATCGCCGGACGACAATTTTTGGCGGATACGTTGCAAGCTTTGCCGAAAGAAGCACGCGGCGCGGCGCGTAAGGCGGGAATCGTCTTTGGTGCACTGGACGTCTATCACCACGCAATCTTGAAACCGGCGGCGACGCGCTGGCGCGCGGCTTTGTTTGCAGCGGTCAACGAAACGCCAATGGCCAATCTGCCACCCGAAAGCGCGGTCCACCTGAAAGAGTGGAGTTTTGCCTCGGCGGCGGATTGCCGCAATGCGGGCTACCGGAAAATCGGCAATGAATATGTCCGCATCGACCTTGCCGAGCGGGTGATAAAAAAGGCGCATGAAGCCCGCGGCGTCCAAACCGAATTTGCCATGGATATGGCCTTTGCGACGTCTTTGGGGCTGAGCGAAGAGGGGCTAAATGCCTTGATGCGCGATGCTGGCTTTAAGCATGCTGTGGCTAAGGCCGAAGAAGCGGTTGCAGTAGTTGACGAGCCGAAGGCGGCAGAAGTCGCAGTCGAAGCCATTGCAGAGCCTACATCTGAACCCGCTGAAGTGACCGAGCCAGAAGCGGTTGTTGAGGCAACGACAGTCGAGGTAGTCAAACTAACCCATTGGCGCTGGGTCGGCATTCGCAATGCAAAGCCGCAGCATGCCCGCAGTGATAAACCGCGAACGGATGCAAAGCCGCGGGGCGACCGCAAGCCCAATGGCGCACGTAAGCCCTCGGCGCAGGCCGCTCCCCCACAACGCAAAGCTGAATCATCGGCAGCTCCCTCTGCACTGGCGCTGCAACTGGCGGCGCTTCGGGATAAATTGGGCGGCTAGGCTTGGCGCTGACTTCGCTGCGTATCGACAAGCTGCTCTGGCATTTGCGCCTGACAAAGTCGCGCAGTCTGGCGCAGGCTTTGGTCGCTGCGGGTCATGTCCGCGTAAACGGCAGGCGCGTTGAAAAATCAAGTGTAGAGGTAAAGTCGGGTGACAGCGTGACCATTCCTGCGGGCGAGGGTGCGTTCGCTTTTCAACTCATCACCATCCCTCCACGTCGCGGGCCAACCGCCGAAGCACGCGCCTGTTATAGAGAAATTTGAAGCCTTAGGAGATTTCCCCCGTTGACTTAACGGTGCTAGGCACAATAGGCGTATCGTAACAAAACACGCCACGCTGGGGAGAACTCGACCAATGACTTATGTCGTCACCGATGCCTGTATCAAATGCAAATATATGGATTGCGTCGAGGTTTGCCCCGTCGATTGCTTCTATGAAGGCGACAATATGCTCGTCATCAACCCCAATGAATGCATCGATTGCGGCGTGTGCGAACCCGAATGTCCGGCCGAGGCGATCCTGCCCGACACCGAAAGCGGTTTGGAGCAGTGGCTTGAACTGAACAGCACGTACAGCGCGGAATGGCCAAACATCACCAGCAGTCGCGAACCACCAGCCGATGCCGATGAGTTCAAAGGCGTTGAGGGCAAGTTCGACAAATATTTCTCAGCCGAACCCGGCCAAGGCGACTGATTCTATGAAGCTGAAAATCGTTATCGGCGTGGCACTTACAAGTGCTGCGCTGTTCGCGCCTGCGCAGGCTAAAAAGCCTGTCGCAGCAGATGAGGCGGCGGTTCGCGAAATTGTCGCTTATGTCTATGAAGGCTATTCGCTTTCGAATGAGGATGGCGCAGAGCCAGTTGAGAACGGCCCCGATGCCTATCAACCGCCATACACAACAACGCTTGGCGCTCAGGTCGCGCGCTGGTCCGGTCTGATGAAAACGACTGACGAGCTTTATAACCTGAACAGCTTTGACTGGTACTGCCAATGCCAGGATTTCGACAGCAAAACGGCCAAAATTGTGAAGCAAAGCTATAAGTCCACTGGCAAAGACCGCATCGACGCGAATGTACTTTTCTCCACCGGCTGGGTCGAAAAGGGCCACTCTGGCGCACCTCTCCTGTTCCGCTTCAAACGCGAAGGCGACAAATGGAAACTGGATGATCTAAAGTTCGAAAGCGGCGGTACGCTGCGCAAGGCTTTGGCCAGCGACATTAAGGATGCCACACGCGATCAAGCGAGGGTCAGGACCTATTAAATAGACCGTCGAGGTTTGACGCCTCGCCGGTCTATTTAATAGGACCTGACCCTAAGGCGCAACGGTAAAATCCAGCGCCTGAATTTGCGCATCCTTCATGGGTGCTAGCAATACCGTTCCGTTCACTTGCCCGGTCTTGCACATCCAGCTGAACCGTCCAGCGAGGTTTCCAGTCGGCACAATCGGGGCGCTGGTATCGCAGTCGCCTGATTTGGCTTTTACTTCTGCTAGCTGCTTCGCCCAGTTTTCGATTGAGCGGTCCATCAGGAAATTCATGGCGAGCCTCGGTTGCTGCTTTGCAACGCCACCATCTCCCCAAATCGCCTTTGCCGTTGCGTAACCATCGGTGAGCAATGGCGATGCGCTCAAGGTTCGCGCACCGATATAGCCGTTTTGCATCAAAGCCGTGGCCGCATCCCAAACCGGCGCGGATGGGCCTGCATAGGTTCGGTTGCTGAAGGCAAACAATCCGACGCCCGCATCGGGGATCAGCAGCATATGGCTGCCATATCCCGGGAAGCCGCCACCGTGGTAAAGCACTTGCCCCAACACACAGTCATTCGACGAAACCAGCCCAGCGCCATAAATACCGCTGATCCGGCAGGTCGCACCTTCTTTGCCCGGGCGGGTGCGGCGATGGTGGAACCCGCCGCCATATTGCATCGCGCGGATCGTCGATTTGGACTTTGCGTCGCCCTGTGCGGCGGGCCATGCTGATAGCAGGTAGCCAATCCATTTGGCATAGTCATTCGCGCTCGTGGTAATCCCGCCCATCGCGCCGAATGCGCCATGCTTCATATAGGGTTCTTGCATCCAGGCATCATTTTCCCAGCGATAGCCGATGGCACGGGTGGCGACGGGAACGTCGGCATTTTCGTATGTGGTTGCTGCCATCCCTAGAGGCTTGAAAACTTGCGCGCCGACATAGGATGCGTAATCTTTGCCCGACACGTTGGAGATAATCCGCCCCAGCATGGCAAAGCCCATGTTGGAGTATTCATAGCGGGTGCCGCGCGGTGCCGTGCGCGAGACGCCCGCTTTCAGCAATCTGGTGAATTCAGCCTCTGGCATTACTTGCTGCCGGTCACCCCAGGGATCGTCGGTGACGAAACCGGCCGTGTGATGCAGCAGGTCAGCTACAGTGATATCCTTGGCCCAGCTTTTGATTTCGGGAATATATTTCCACGCGGGATCGTCGAGCCGTAACTTTCCCTCATCTCGCAGTTTCAGAATCGCGTAGCCGGTAAAGGCTTTGCTCATCGATGCGATGCGGAAGCCGGTGTCGGCGGTTACAGGGCGGCGGCTATCGCCTAAATCCTGCACCCCTAGCGCCTTGACATGGATCAGTCTGCCGTCGCGCACTATGCCCCAAACCATGCCGGGAATGTGGTTTTCCGCCATCCATTTTTCGAAAGCAGCGTCAGCAAAGCTTAGCCTGTTTGTTAGATTGTCTTCTATCTTAAGCTCGCTTTGCGCCGACACAGGCATTGCGGGCAGGGCGGTTGCAAAGAGTAGCGGAAGAAGGAATTTGTGTTTCATTAGCTCAGGCTAACGCCCGCTACGGCTAAATCAACCCTGCACTGCGCATACTGGAAATGCCGTCTTTGCCGACGATGATATGGTCGTGGACAGCGATGCCCAGTTTCTTGCCCGCATCGGCAATCTCGCGGGTCATGGTAATGTCCTGACGGCTCGGCGCGCTGTCGCCCGATGGGTGGTTATGGACCAAAATGATCGCCGCCGCGCCCAGATCGATCGACCGCCGGATAATCTCTCGGGTGTAAATCGCGGCTTGATCGAGCGAACCTTCGCTGGCGATTTCGTCGCGGATCAGCATATTTTTGGAGTTCAGGAAAAGCACGCGGACGCGTTCAATCGTCAAATGCGCCATGTCGGCGCGAAGATAATCGAGCAAAGATTGCCAACTGGCCAAGATTGGTAACTCACGCACAGGTTCAGAGAGCATCCGCAAGGCAGCAGCCTGTACGATTTTGATGGCAGCTGCACTGGTTTCACCCATTCCCGCTTGGCGGGTTAAGCTTTCCGCATCCGCCGTGAACAGCGCAGTTAGGCTGCCGTAATGGGCGATCAGCTGCTTCGCCAACGGCTTTGTATCCCGCCGCGGTATCGCCAATGAAAGCAGATATTCGACCAACTCATGATCGAGCAGAGTGTCACCGCCTCTGCTAAGCAACCGCTCGCGCAGCCGACCGCGATGGCCT
>JBEBKE010000073.1:0-11651 GCA_040079555.1 Sphingorhabdus sp.
GCCCGAGCCATTGTCGGCCTTAATCGGCTTTGGCATGAAGGTAGCGGTCTTGCCATACGCATGCGCGACCATCTTCACGACATATTTGTAGATCTGAATTCGGTCACAAGTTTCAACCAGCTTGCCGAAAGTCAGGCCCAGCTCGTGCTGACTGGCAGCAACTTCGTGATGATGCTTGTCCATGGGCAGACCCATTTCCATGAGCGTCGTGACCATTTCAGCGCGGATGTCGGTGGTGACATCGACGGGACCGACAGGGAAATAGCCGCCCTTGGCACGCGGACGGTGGCCCATATTGCCGGCTTCGTATTTCGTGTTCGAATTGGTTGGCAGTTCAGTGTCGTCCAGCTTGTACGAGCTGCTGTTATAGGTGTTTTCGAACGTCACATCGTCAAACATGAAGAATTCAGGTTCTGGGCCGATGTAAACCGTGTCCCCAAGGCCGGTTGTTTTCAAAAAGGCTTCGGCACGCTTCGCGGTCGAACGCGGATCGCGTGAATAGAGAGCACCATCGGATGGCTCAACAATGTCGCAGATCAGGATCAGCATCGGCGTGGCGGAGAACGGATCGATGTAAACCGCATCCAGATCAGGCTTCAGGATCATGTCGGATTCGTTGATGGCTTTCCAGCCCTCGATCGACGAACCGTCAAACATCAGGCCGTCTTCCAGCTCATCTTCGCCGATGACGCTGCTGCACATGGTGAGGTGATGCCATGCACCACGCGGATCCGTAAAACGGACATCGACCCACTCGATATCCTCTTCTTTGATGCGCTTGATAATGTCCTTGGCAGTGTTGCCCATGATGCTTTCCTTTGCGTTTCTAATTGGAATTGGGGTGTTAACTTAAACGGCGTCGCTGTCGCGTTCGCCCGTGCGGATGCGCACTGCGGTTTCGACAGGAATGACAAAGATTTTGCCGTCGCCGATGCGGCCGGTCTGTGCGGCAGCCGCAATCGCCTCGACCACGCGCTCGGCTAGGCTATCGTCCACGACAACCTCCAGCTTCACCTTGGGCAAGAAATCGACGACATATTCTGCGCCGCGATACAGTTCGGTATGGCCTTTCTGACGGCCAAAGCCTTTGGCTTCAGTCACAGTGATGCCCGATACGCCAACTTCGTGCAGCGCCTCTTTCACTTCATCCAGTTTGAACGGCTTGATGATGGCTTCGATTTTTTTCATGGCTTTCCCCATTTTTGGCGCACGCTAAGGAACGCGCGTGCGCGATTATGCGTTTTGTGTATCAAGTATCGTGCCAATTTTAATGGGACGGAATAGCGCGGGAGTCGCGTTTTTGCGGCGAGCATTGCCTAGTTTACACTGCCTAAATTTTAGGCAGTTGGTGGAGAATCGGGCAGTGTGCCCCCGCTCTTGAAATAATCTCGTGTAACCCAAAAACCGTTAGCCCTGAGCTTGTCGAAGGGCGTCCCATAGTTTGGACTGTCGTTTTAGACTGTGGGACGTGCTTCGACAGGCTCAGCACTGACGGTAAAATACCTTTGGTACTATTCGGTCAAACAATCACTTCACCGCCCGATATTTATCATCATTCGCTTTGGCAAAATGGCCACGACTGATTAGATAAGCACGAATGCCCTCGACTTCGTCGGGCGTCAGGACGGGCTTAAAGCTCGCCATGCCATTCCCGGCCAAAATGCCTTCAATCACGACCGATTTGAACGTCGCAGCATCGGCAATAGTCGCTGATTTGCGCAGGTCCGGCAGCACACCGGTGCCAACAGCACCCGGCCCGTGGCAGACGAGGCAATAGCGCTGATAGTTCGAAGCGCCCGCTGCTATTATGGCAGGTGTGCCGATCATAGCAGGCGGGTTCCACGCCCATTTTTCCGCAGCCGGCAGAGCAGGCAATTTGCCCGTACCGCCAATTTTGAGCACGATCAGGCGAGGGATATTGGGGACTTCTTGGCTCTTGCCCGCGACATAGCCTGACACGAACGGGAAAGCGCCCCCCTTGCTTGTCATAAACGCAACATATTGTTCGCCATCGACCAGATACGTTGACGCTCCGGATAACACACCGGATTGGACATTCAGATTGAGCAACGATTTACCGGTATCGGCCGCATAGGCGTGGAATACGCCCATCGCGTCACCCTGAAAAACAAGGTTACCCGCCGTGGTCATCGTTCCGCCATTCCATGGTGCGGGGTAATCGACGGTCCACTGCGCTTTGCCAGTTTTGGGATTGAATGCAACCAATTGGCCGGTGGTTGCGGCCTGTATCGCCTTCACCACGTTCAAATCATCCGGCAAGTCGAACGTCGCCGCAGCACCGCCGATGTTAAAGCCCATCGATTTGCGATCCATTTCGTTCGGCGCAGCGGGCGGCAGATAAGCGCCACCGATTTGCTGTGCCGGAATATAGACCAAGCCAGTCGCCGGATTATAGCTCATCGGGTGCCAGTTATGCGCGCCGAGCGCGGACGGGTTCGCCATATAAAGCTTTCCGGTTTTGTCGTACCGCGCAGCCGGATTTTCGATCGGCCGTCCGGTTTTCAGGTCATAGCCGGATGCCCATGTGATGCCTTTAATAAAGGGATCAGCGGCGAGCAGCTTTCCATTGCTGCGATCAAGCGTGAAGAAAAAACCGTTCTTGGGCGCATGGTACAGAACCTTCACGTCTTTGCCGTCGCGTTTTTCGGTGGCGAGGACAATCGGCTGCGTTGCTGTGTAGTCCCAATTTTCCCCCGGCGTTTCCTGATAGTGCCACAGATATTCGCCGGTGCTGGGCTTTAGGGCGACCACCGAAGACAGGAACAGATTGTCGCCTTCGCCATTCGATCGGATGCCGTGGTTCCACGGATTACCGTTGCCAACGCCTAGATACAGCTGATCTAGTTCCGCGTCATAGACAATCGCGTCCCATACGGACCCCCCGCCGCCGCTCTCGCGCCAATCGCCTTTCTTTGCCGTCTGACTCCAGGTTTTATTGGCAACCGTTGCAAAGATTTTGTCGCTGGCCGCATTATCGGGTTCGTCCTTGGCGTTTGGCGCGGTGTAAAACCGCCATGCTTGCTTGCCAGTGTCGGCGTTATAGGCTGTCACATAGCCGCGAACGCCAAATTCTGCGCCGCCGTTGCCGATGATGACCAAATCTTTGACGACGCGGGGGAAGCCGGTGATCGTACCGTTCGACTTGGGATCAAGCGTTTGTTCGGACCAGATTTCGCTGCCAGCCTTCGCATCCAGCGCGATCAGGCGACCGTCGATGGTGCCGAGGAAAAGCTTGCCCTTCCAAAACGCGACGCCGCGGTTAACGACATCGCAGCAGGCTTTGACTCCGCGCGCTTTGTCTACCTTGGGATCAAACGTCCATAATGGCTTGCCGGTTTTGGCTTCAAAGGCGAACACTTTCGACCATGGGCCCGTGACATACAGCGTGCCGTCAACTTCAACAGGGGTTGATTCATGGCCGCGCGCGTCGGGCATATCAGCAAACCAGGCGATGCCAAGCTGCGCGACATTCTTGTCGCTGATCTGTGTCAACGGGCTGTGACGGGTCTCAGCGTAGCTTTGTGCAGGGAACGCCCAGTCGTCGCCATTGCCACCAGTTTTCAGGAACTCGCCATCGATCTTGGCAAAGGCGGGGTTATCGGCCCCCGGATTGTCTGCTGCCATTTTGCACGCCGAAAGCGCCAATATGCTGACTGCCATTACTGCGATTTGCCGAATTCTCACGACTCTCTCCCCGAATTTAACTCTCTCCTTACGTATATCAGTTGTGATCGGTTTGGAAAGGATTCCAAAGGAAACCCTTTGAAATTCGTTTCGTCGAGAAAGGCAGTTTAGCCAGAATTGAAGTGATAAACAAATTCCATCACGCCATCGCCGACAATGACGCGCTCAAGGATAGTCTCGACAATATGGCGCTGTTCGGCTTTTGTCATGGTTGCAAACCGGTTGGCGATGTCTTCTGTCTCGGTGGCAATGTCCACGTCTCGCGCTAGATGTGCACGATGTTTAGTCTCTTTGACTTTCATGTTTTCGAGTTCGGCTTCAAGCTCTTGGAGTTGTTGACCGAGCGCGCCATAGCGTTTTTCAAAGCCGCGCTTGTCGATGCTGCCTGCGTCATACAGGCCAAGCAAGCTGTCGATCTTGTGGTCAACAGCTTTGATGCTGCGCTCTTGGGTTTCGATGAGGCTAACGATATTGTGAAGGCGTTCATGGGCCATTGCCTTGGCCGATTGAATATCGTTCGGGGAGAATGCCAATCGACTAAGTTCATCTCGAAAACATGCCTCAATCACATCAACGGGGACTTTGTGCCCGCAGCCCTTGGCCATGCAGCAGTATTTGACGGTTTTGGAAAAGACATACATTTTGGTTCCGCACATGCAGTGACAAAGGCCGCCGAACAGTGTTGTTGGGGTGCGTGGAGCGCGCTGGCCGACCATTTTCTTTTCTGTCAGCAGCGCGTTGACATTGTCCCAAAGCTCAACCGACACAATCGGTTCGACGTTGATGCAGACCCATTCGCTTTCGGGTTTGTTGGTCCAGCTACCATCGGATTCGACCCGCGTGTGATTGCTGCGCTTTTGCCCTTTGGATGTGGGGTCACGCAATATGCGTTCAATTACTCCTCCGCTCCAAGGCTTGCCTTGGCGGCTGCGCTGTCCGCCTTCATTCAAGACTGCGGCCACGCGTTCAAACCGGCGGTGTGTTAGGTATAGGGTATACATTTGCGCACGGATTGGAGCTTCATCGGGGTTGATAACCAGCTCCTTGTCTTGCCAGCGATAGCCATAAGGAGCGCGACCGCCAAGCGGCCTTCCTAGCTTGGCGCGGATCGGGATTGAAGCTGATACACGGGCCGCAATCTCCTCGCGTTCCCAATTGGCCATAGCGGCCAACATAGAGTAGAACATGCGTCCAGCGGGCGTCGAAGTATCAATGCTTTCGGCAAGCGAAACCAGATCGGCTCCGGCTTTTTGGAATATCTCAGAGAAATGCAGCAGCTCGCCAGTGTTGCGTGATAGGCGTGCTAGTTTTGAGAATATGAGTCCAGTAATACGACCGTCCTCAAGGTCAGCAATCATTCGGCGTGCTAGCGGGTGGCCGATCACGCTCTTGCCGGAAACTGCTTCTAATCGGTAAACCTCGGCGACCGTCCAGCCTTTGCTTTCGGCATAGGCACGGGCGCGATGCTCATGAACCTCAAGGCTTTCGCCTTTGACCTGATCTTCGGTTGAGACGCGAAGCCAGATGCCGACTTGTTTGGAAGCGTTTGTCATCGTCGCAGATTAGCATATTGGTTGATTGTCCAAAATGGAAATGAGTCCAAATGAGTCGGATTTACGATGATAAATGCCCGTTTCCCGTCCCCGAATATGCGGTGATAATACCGAAGGCATCGTCCGGCTTACTCGGAACACAATCATCGCCGCTATGAGCCTGTTGCAAATTACTAGGTGAATGCTTTGTAAGGATTTGCGCCATTTTTTGCTTGCGCTGCGTCCGAAATGGGTTAATTTAACATCGTATCTTGTGAATACGAGATGCCATTCGCATATCGGTGGCGGGCAACCCGCGTCATATATGGATGTTAAAACGTGTCAGTACGAAGATTTATAGCAAATATTCAAATCGACGTTACGCACGCCTCTCTTTTTGCTCACCTTGGAAACGCAGCGCGCACGGCTAAATTGTTAGCCTGTGGATTGTCGGTGTTGCGCTAGCCATGCCAAATTTGATACACTGTGATATAGGTAAGGCAGCGAGGCAAAGCCCCGCTGCCGAGTTCATTTCAGTGTCTTGTCAGAAGAGCGATTCGGCGCAGCCACTTGCGCCAACGGGGTTCATCCCGCATCGGCAGAATGCCGCTCTTGCGCTCATTTCTCCGTTTGATATTGCCCCAGCACACGTGGGCAATAATGAAGAAGAAGCAGACCAAGGTTTCTTTGGTGCAGAACTCCTCAGTGACGGTGTTCAAAAGTTGGTCTCCAAGTGCGGAGCCTTGCTTCGTCTCGTGCATCCAGACAATTGGGATCATCTTCAGGAGCTTCAGCAACTCGTACCATTTGGATACGGGAGCGAAGAGAAACGCCAAAATTGCTTCAAATATATACACGAGTTTCCCCATGATACTTCTCCGTTAAGAGTGTGAGTGTGGAAAAACGCTGGTTTGGTGGTTGCACACCGCTCCGGCAAAATCTGGCCCGTATCGTTCCTTGGAATGATGCGGGCCTTCATTATTCCGCCTTACATTTAAGATACGGGGTGGCCCACGGTTCTGAAAAATATAGCCGCAATCCCATAGGGACGCGGCTCTTCGTTCGGCAAAAATGACTTTGACGAGTGGTGGACTAGAATCCGCTACCCACGTGCAGTGCTGGTTATGTGCCCTGTGACTCGAACTTCGCATGATGCGTTCCTCGCTTGCTTCGCTGCCAAATCTTGGAAACAAATCTTTTCATAGAAACCCCCACAAAAATGCAGAGCCTCAAAAAGCGAGGATGCCTGCCAAAATTTGGCTGGACTGTATGTTTAGGGTCAATTCAAAAAACGAATCGACGCCGTGACGTCATAAATAGATCATACTTAAAAGTTATCCACAAGCTGAATTGCTATGCTGTTCGTCTGCTAAAACTCTCATTCTTTGTTATATTATTACGCACGGCTAATAAATGTCAGCTTTACGTAACGTCATACGGCGTTTGAAATTGCAGCCCCTGCCCTGAAAAAGCCACACTTGGTTCTCCGTCAATCATCATTCTGACAAAGAGATGGTGGTTTGGAAGATTTTGCAGGTCGATCTCATCTATACCCTCAAAATGCCGAGACAAGGTGCGGGCATCGTCCGGCCCCACACGAAACGCAATCAGCGTGCCGACATTGCCCATGATCGCAGCCCTGACGCCTGCATCAAGCTGATAGAGGTATTGGTTTGCAAGTGTCACAGATAGTCCCACTTTTCTGACCTCGGACAACATGGCAGCCGTTCCCGGTGTCAGAAAATGCTCGAACTCATCAAGGTATAGATGGCAGGGCGGGCGTAGTGCTTCCGGCAGTGATTGGCGCGAGAGCGCAGCCAGGGCAATTGTTTGGAATAGCAGCCCAGCCAGCAGGTTTGAGGTATCTGCGCCAAGGATGCCACGCGCCAGATTCACAACAACGATCTGTCCTTCGTCCATCGCCTTCCTAAGTGATAGCGGTTCGTCAAAATCGACAAGAAACTGCCGCAGCTTGGGGTCGGTCAACATGGCACCGACTTTAGATTGGATCGGTGCGATGGCTTCAAAGAGGGTGTTGCCCCAGAGTTTGGTAAACTCAACCTGCCAGAAATACAGTACTTGGGGGTTCGTTACGCGGGTCAGCACATGCGCCCGAAACTCTTTTTCCGACAGCATCCGCAAAACGTCCGGCAAGCTGGCCTCTTGGTATTCCAGCAAAGCATACAGGGTGTTGCGAAAGATATGTTCCATGCGGCTGCCCCATGCCTTCTCGCCAAAATGGTGACGGAAGGTTTCCAAGAGACCTGATGCTGCGAGAGGGATCAACTCTTTAGGGACAGCTTTGAGCGGATTGTAGCCGTAACCACTGTCAGTTTTCGCTACATCAACATAGCGAAGGCGGGCCTGATGGCACACGGGAGTCTCTCGTGCGATAGCACTAGACAGGTCACCATGTGGATCAAGTAGGATACACCCTCTGCCGTTGACAACATCCTGCATGAACAAGGTTTGCAGTAACGTGGATTTACCTGTTCCAGTCTTACCCAAAACATAGACGTGTTGCAGTCGATCAGCTTGATATATGCCAAAGGGAAGATGGGGTTCTCTAGCGTTAGTGGTAGCGAAATATGAAATGTTTGGATTCATAGCTACATGTTAAACGAACTGCGTAGCAGTGAGGTAGGAGGTAAAAAATCACATATTGTGACATTCTGCCTCCATCGCAAATCATCCCCTTTTTCGAAGGTTCATTTTCTGTTAGCCCACCTCACACATGATCCTATGATAGCCAAAAAGCAGGCAATCGGTTGATCGGGTCAAGGCCGCGTAGCGCCGAAGGGTAGCCTTGAGGCGGTCAACGGATTGCCGCACCGTCCATGCAAGATCGTGTCTGACTTTTCGCCCCGCTCCTGATCGTCACCCGAAGGGCCGAGACTTTAGGCTCGGTGAGCAAAGGGAGTAGAGCAGGTTGCCGTAGGCAGCGGCAAAATCAATCGTCACGGATTGTGACGTTCTGCCTTCGTTTCAGTTCGTTTGTCGTTTGAAAAAATGTCCTTGGCTGATGCTGTTGTCAGTTATCAAAAAGGACATGTGTCATGAATATCAGAAAGGAAGTTGAAAAGCGGCTCAAGGATGTGCCGCTCTACAGTCAGGAAGGCCGGTCTGATCCGGTCGTTCACTGTAAACTGTTTCATGCGTATGGAGCCGGGACGTGGTATCTCACCGAGTATGACGGCAAGAACATGGCCTTTGGCTATGTCACCGGTTTAACGGCTGACGAATGGGGTTATGTCACCATTTCGGAACTGGAAGCCTTGCACATTGGGGGAAGCATCCCGCGTATTGAGTGCGATCTGCATTTCGAGCCGGTCTGCTTCTCCAAAATCCGCACCCTTGAAGGTGTGCGGTAGCTGCCCGCAAGGGTGGCTTTTTGTACTGTGCTGATGCTGGGGGCTCTCGCAACTTAATGACATCGGATCAAGTTGTTGCCCACGCAAGTTAGAAATGCGGCGATTTTACGCACATGATGAATTCTTCTTTGCTTTTAGGCGCTCGGCGCTGTTAAGCATCAAGCAATGTCATTGTTCCGCGAAGAAGTTTCAGAGTATCGCCGGACACGGCTGCATGGTGAAGTCGTCTTGACTCAGCCGGTATCGACGCGGCTGATGGTTTTTGCGTTGTTTGCGATCATTGCCATCGCTGCAACATGGGTTTCGCTTGGAACCTATGCTCGCATCGAAACCGTCCAAGGAATATTGGTCACTGACATTCCGTCCGCCAAAGTCGTTGCCGTTGCACCCGGTGTTGTGATCGAACTCGATGCTAAAGAAGGACAGGTCGTCAAACAGGGCGACAGGCTGGCGGTCATCAATTTGGATCGTAACGTGGTATCGGGCACAGCCGTTGCCGGCCGCAGTTTAGATGCCCTCGAATTAAGGCGTAAGTTGACGCAGCAGCAATTGGGTTTGGCACAAAACCGCGCTTCCTCGGAACGCGAGCGCCTGAACACCGTGATCGGCAATGCCGAGCAACAGGCGCTGAGTTTTCGCGACCAAATAGCATTGCAAGAACAGGTGGTTGCATCTAACCAGCAGCTGTTTGACCAGATATCCAAAGTCGTTGAACGGGGCTTTGTTAGCAAGGTTGACTATGAACGCCGCCGCCAAACGCTAATTGGGTCGCAACAGCAACTTGCCAGTTTGCGACAACAGCTCTCGGCCAGAGTATCTGAAGCTAGCCAAGCGCGGTCGCAAATTAACAGCATCGCCGCTGAAACTGCTCAAGGTGCGGTTGAAATCGAATCCTCGCTCCAAGGTATCGCCCAACAACAAGCCCAACTAGAAGGTGAGCAAGGTTACGTCATAACTGCTCCGATTTCTGGCCGAATAACCGCTCTTCAAACCGCTAAGGGTCGCACTGCAAATCCCAATGTTCCGATGATGGTCATTATCCCGGAGGGCAGCGAATTGAAGGCGGAACTTTATGCGCCGACCCGTGCCATCGGCTTTGTGAAGAAGGGTCAGGAAACGCGCATCCTCTTTGATGCCTTCCCCTATCAACGTTTTGGAAGCTTTGGCGGCAAGGTTGAAAGTGTTTCGCGCACAATCATTGACCCCAGAGAAACCGAAGTGCCGATCAAACTCGAAGAGGCCGTTTACCGCATCGCGGTCAAGCTCGATAAGCAGGATGTCATTGCCTATGGCGACACAATCGATTTGCAGCCGGGCATGACCCTAAACGCCAATGTTGTTCTTGAACGGCAAAGCTTCCTGTCATGGCTGCTCCAGCCTCTGAACGCCGTTTTGAAACGTAGCGCATGAACGCGATAACCGATATGCTGCAATTGGGCGGCAAAATACGCACACCTTATATCCCGCAAAGCGAAGCTAGCGAATGTGCGCTGGCGTGTCTTGCGATGGTTGCAAGTTCCCACGGTTACGACACAGACCTCATCGCTCTGCGCCAACGCTATGGCATGTCGCTCAAAGGCGCGACACTTAAACAGGTTATTCAAGTTGCCGAGGATATTGGGTTCAACGCGCGCCCCTTGCGCGGTGAGCTGGAAGACTTGCCGCATTTGACGCTGCCCGCAATCCTGCACTGGAACCTCAACCATTTTGTTGTGCTGACCAAAGTCAGCGACGGGTTGCGAGGAAAAAAATATCATATTCACGATCCGGCTAGCGGCGTGCTTGTGTACTCCCGCGAAGAAATCTCACGTCACTTCACCGGCGTTGCGCTGGACCTTCTTAAATCCGAGAGCTTCAAGCCCAAAATCGACCGGCGTGATTTGCGGATTACGCAGCTATGGTCTTCGGTATCGGGCTTTTGGAAAACCATCAGACAAGTCGTTCTGCTATCATTGGTGCTGCAATTTGTAGTGCTGGCAACGCCCTTCTTCTTGCAAATATCTATCGACACGGTGTTTCCAAGTTTCGACAGCGACCTACTGCTGATATTGGCCATCGGCTTTGGCGGCCTCGCGATTATCAACTTCCTTGCCAGTTGGCTTCGCTCCTTAATCCTCATAACGCTCAGCAACTCTCTCGCCTATCAGGTGATTGTAAACCTGTTTCGCCACATGGTGCGACTGCCATTGGATTGGTTTGAAAAGCGCCATGTGGGCGACATTGTCTCACGGTTCGGATCAACGCAGCCGATCACCCAGATATTAAGCCAAGGGATGATTGCCGCGTTCATCGATGGCGTGATGGCTGTCCTGACTTTGATCCTGATGTTTGTCTATTCGGGCTTGCTAGGCGGCGTCGCTGTGGCCGCCCTGACGATTTACATCCTGATCCGGGTAGCGTTTCTGCATTCGCTAAAGCTCACAAACCTGAACGTGATTACGGCGATGGCGACGGAGAACACCTCGTTTATCGAAACGGTGCGCGGTATCGCTGCGATCAAAGCATTTGGACAGGAAGGCAATCGTCAACGCATTTGGCAAAAGACAAAGGCTGATGCCGTAAATGCCAACATCAAGCTTGGTCGGTTGACATCCGCATTCGATTCAATTGGGCAGTTGGTGCTTGCGCTGGAGAAGGTTCTGTTCGTCTATATCGCGATCAAGCTAGCGCTCGACGCCAAGCTTTCGGTTGGAATGATATTTGCGTTCCAAGCCTATAAAGATCAATTCTTGGGCGCTGGGATGCGGCTGACTCAAGCCGCGCTTGATTACAGTCTTATCAAAGTCCACCTGACCCGCATTGCAGACATCGCGCTGACCAAGCAAGAAGGCGAAGGAAAAGAGCTGAAAAGCAGCGCAATCAATTTTGGTGCGCCGTTAAGATTAGAAAATGTTCATTTCCGATACGGCGCGGGTGAGCCAGATGTGTTGCGCGGCGTTTCACTCAAAATCGAACCCGGCGAGATGATCGCCCTTACAGGTCCATCGGGCGGCGGGAAAACGACGCTGATGAAGCTGATGATGGGATTATTTGAACCCAATCA
>JBEBKE010000074.1:0-11637 GCA_040079555.1 Sphingorhabdus sp.
TAACCGATCACAGCCCGGCTGCGGATCGTTCGAAAGTCAGAAAATTAGGTTTTATTGCGATTATCGGATCTTTGTTCGTCGCAGGACCAACGGCGGCAACAAGCTCCGCTACTCCACCGTCTTCGCTTTTGCTCAGCAAATATAAGGGGAAAGTGGTCTATCTTGACTATTGGGCATCATGGTGCGGCCCATGCAAAGTTTCGTTCCCCTATATGCAACAGCTGAGCCAGAAATATGGCGAAAAGGGATTTGTCGTTGTTACCGTCAATGTCGATAAATCGCGGGCAAAGGCCGACAATTTTCTGGTAAAAAACAAGATTACGCTTCCGGTCGTTTACGACCCGAACGGAGCGACAGCAAAAGCCCTTAGCGTAAAGGATATGCCTACGTCGTTCCTGATCGGACGGGACGGACGGATACGCCATGTCCACAAAGGTTTTTTCGCTGCCAAGAAAGCAGAATATCAATCTCATATCACGGAGCTTCTCAATGAGAAATAATCGACATCTCTTTAACAGCTGCGCGCGCGTTGCACGCGGAATCGGGATTGGTGCTGCACTATGCCTGTTATCAGCCTGCGCGACGGTTCAGCCCTGGGACCGCGAGATATTGGCCAAAAAGTCTATGGCGCTCAACACTCACCCCAATATTACCGGTTTTCGCGAACATACCTATTTCAGCAAAGAAGCCACCAGCGGTGGCCGTTCCTATGATGGTGGAGGCTGCGGGTGCAACTAAAGCGTAAGCGCAAGGGAAGTGTCAGTCGCACCCTTTCATTCGTCACGGCCAATCTGTTTATCGCGACAGGCGTTCATGCGCAGGAATCGGCAGAGCCGCTTCCTGCGTCGGCCCCTGTCACCAGTGCAGAATTTGACGACGATACAGAATCCGACCTTGGCACAATCAAAATCGATAGTGCTGTTCTATTCTACAAAGAATCCGGCGGTCGCGTGCAAGCGATAGAGCCGGTGATCGGGGTTACGGTCAACAGCCAAAACGGTAATATCTGGTCGGCCAAACTGACCGTTGACAGCTTGACCGGGGCTTCCCCCAACGGCGCCACGCCATGGCGGCAAGTGCAGACATTCATGAACCCTATAAAAGGCGGTGAGCGTGAAGATGAAGATGATGACGATGGTGGCGAAACCCGCACCGGCGCATCGGGGGTCACGGTTGTCAACCCGGTCAACGGACTGACCGTTCGGCAATACACGACGCCCGCCAATATATTGCCGCTGGACAGCAGTTTCAAAGATACCCGCGTCGCCCTTGATCTGGGCTTTTCGACCTTGCTCAATCCCGATTTGCGTCTGTCGCTGGGAGTCAATGGATCGAACGAATATGACTATAAATCGCTGTCGGGAAGCATTGGTATCGCAAAGGATCTGAACCAGAAAAATACGACATTGTCGCTTGGGGCCAACTTTGCCCATGATGTGTCTCGTCCGGTCTTCGGTTCGCCAATTCCGCTTTCGGTTCAGGATGGCACTCCCGGGGGGGCCAGCAAGTCCAAGAATGTGTTCAGTGTCGTTGGCGGGGTCACGCAAGTGATGAGCCGCCGGTGGCTGACTCAAGTAAACTATAGTTTTGGCTCATCGAACGGCTATCACAACGACCCATACCGGATCTTGTCTGTGGTCGATTCAGTCAGCGGCGCACCCTTGCTCTATCGGTATGAAAACCGCCCCAATTCACGAACAAGACATAGCATCTATATTGGCAACAAAATTGCGATCGGTCCAACCGTTGCCGACATTTCGGCACGCGTCTATCGTGACAGTTGGGGGATAAAATCGCTCACCGCAGAAATTTCGGAACGGTTTCCGGTGACTTCAGGCGTCTATCTCGAACCCTCTGCACGATATTATCACCAAAGTGCCGCCGATTTTTTTAAAAACTATCTGGTGCAGGGCCAAATGCTTCCGCAATTCGCAAGCTCCGACTATCGGCTCGATAAATTTAACGCGGTGACATATGGGCTTAAAGCTGGGATGAAAATCGTCGCGAACGGCGAGATTTATCTGCAAGGAGAGCACTATAAGCAATCGGGTACCAAACATCCCGCAGGTGTCATTGGTGATCTAGCCAATCAAAACCTGTTCGGCGGTGTAAAGGCGCTCAGCGTTGTGTTCGGCTTCCGGTATACCTTCCGGTAGCCTCGTGGTCGAAGAGGACATCATGACCAAGGCGATTCCAGTGGCGGAGGGATTCCAATATTCGTTCCGCGCAATGGGATCGCCTTGCGATATCCGCATCGATTGTGACGATGGCGAATTGGCCACCCGTGTCGGTGAAATCGCTGAACTGGAAGCGTTCCGGATTGAATATAAATATAGCCGATACCGGCAAGACAGCTATTTATCAAAGTTGAATGCAACCGCCGGCGACGCCATCATGGTCGATGAAGAAACCGCCGCCCTCCTCGAATATGCTGCGCATTGCTATGAAATTTCTGACGGAATGTTTGACATAACGTCAGGGGTATTGCGGCAGTTATGGCAATTTGACCGCACCGATCGCATCCCGGAAATGGCGTCTATCAGAAAGCTGTTGCCCTTTATCGGCTGGCATAAAGTTGCTTGGAATGATTCTGTCCTCAATCTGCCAAAAGGCATGGAGATCGATTTGGGCGGCCTGGGCAAAGAATATGCAGTCGACAGCGCCATATTGAAGGTCAAGGCCCTAACCTCGGCCCCGGTGCTGATAAACTTTGGCGGAGATTTGCGGGTGACGGGGCCACGTGCCAATGGCAAGCGTTGGCGCATAGCGCTTGATTGCGTAGACGCAAATGGAGGAACCGAGGGCATGTTTGAACTGGCCTCTGGTGCGCTCACTACCAGCGGTGATGCAGAGCGGTTCCTGGAAAAAGATGGCGTGCGCTATAGCCACATCCTGAATGCGCGCACGGGTTGGCCGGTTAAACATCCACCCAGATCGGTGACGGTTGCCGCACGAACCTGTATGGAGGCAGGGGTCCTATCGACTCTTGCCATGCTGAAAGGTCGGAACGCAGAAGCCTTTCTCAAACGCGAGGCAATTCAGTCCTGGGTTATCCGTTAAACAATATTATTCGATTGGACCCCAATATGGCCAGACTGGCCCTGCTGCTTTTGGCGCTATTTCTCTCACCCATTTACTCCGCCGCGGCCGCAACGGTAACGGCCAAACATCTATCGGCAACTTTGGTCGCCGAAAGTGAAAATCCGGCACCGGGGAAGCCGGTATCGGTTGCGTTGGTGATCAAGCCCAATCCCGGCTGGCATATATATTGGGAAAATCCGGGTGCGGCTGGCCTGGCTCCAGAATTGACCTGGGCTTTACCAGCGGGCGTGACCGCCACCGCACTGTTGCATCCGTTTCCGACGCTCGCCGAAGTACAGGGCATTGTCAGCAATGTGCATATGGGCGAGGTGACCCTGCTGACAAGTTTGAATATCCCGGCAAATGTCCGGGTCGGGTCGCAAATAGATGCCAAAGTCGGGATTGATTTGCTGGTGTGCACTGATTCCCAATGCGTTCCCGAAACATTGATGCTCGGTCTATCGATGACGGTTGGTGACGGTACAACCGTCTCGGCGACAGCGGACCTCTTTGACAAAGCCAGAGCCGCGCTTCCAATTCCGCTTAAAGCTGCGGGGCGGTTTAACAGCACGCATAAACAGGTTCGGCTCTTTCTGCCGCTGGCGGCATCGGAAACAATTGCTTCTGCTTATGCTTTTGTACGCGAAGAAGAGGTGGTCGGCCAAGAAAAAGTGCAAGGGATTGAAATCGCCGACGATGGGATCATCATCTCCATGCCCGCTGGCGACGCTCCGCTTGGCAAGTCGCTTTCGGGTGACATACGGTTGGAACGGGCTGACAAATCGGCGGTCGTTCTTGCATTTACAGCGGAATCGGGCTCGGTTCCGATAGGCAAAACCGTGACGGGAACCGGCAATGGCGGCTTTCTGTTCGCGCTGGGTGGTGCGATCCTTGGTGGGCTGTTGCTCAATTTGATGCCGTGCGTCTTTCCGATTCTTAGCCTCAAGGCGCTCGCTCTTGCAAAGGCGGGCGGGGAAGATGGGCAGGCCCGATCAGAGGCCATCGGCTACACACTTGGTGCCGTTTCGACATTGTTGGCCTTGGGTGCGATCATTCTTGCATTGCGCAGTGGGGGGCAAAGTCTTGGTTGGGCTTTTCAGCTTCAAAGCCCACCAGTGGTCGCTGTATTGATCCTGCTGATGACGGCCATAGCAACCAATCTTGCAGGGCTTTATGAAATGCCTTCACCGAATCTGGCCATGGGCAACCGTGGCGGAATTGCCGGAGGATTTGCCACCGGTGCCCTTGCGGCCTTTGTCGCAACACCTTGTACCGGGCCATTCATGGCGGGCGCTTTAGGGGCGGCGTTGCTGCTCCCTGTGCCCGCCGCGCTTGCCGTTTTCGCTGGTCTGGGACTGGGATTGGCGCTGCCTTTTCTGGGACTGGGCTTCATTCCTTCCCTACGGCGCAGACTTCCAAAGCCCGGTCAATGGATGGTGACATTTCGCCAGTTACTCAGCCTGCCGATGTTCGCAACTACCCTTGGTCTCTGCTGGGTGCTGGGTCGCCAAACCAATGTGACCGTGATGACAATCGCAATCGGTGCCGCGTTGTTGGCAGGTGTTTCGCTTTGGTGGCGCGGTTTGCGCCAAGCGCGGGGGCTCAGCCCAGCGATGGCGTTTGTCCCGATGCTGGGTGCAGTGGCGATCGTGCTGTTTGCGATGCCGCACACGGTTTCTGCCAATAATGATAAGAATGAGGAGACTTCAGCGTTATCGGCTCAACCCTATAGCGCAGCGCGACTAACCGAATTACGTCAACAGCGTCGATCGGTTTTCGTCTATCTCACGGCTGATTGGTGTTTGAGCTGCAAAGTGAATGAGGCCAGCAGCCTATCATCCGATACGGTTGCGTCCGCGTTTCAAAAAGCCAATGTAGCGGTCCTCAAGGGGGATTGGACTCGTCCCAATCCTGAGGTTAGCCGTTTGCTGGCGGAGCAAGAACGCGCTGGCATTCCGCTTTATCTATGGTATCCCAAAGGCGGGGAACCGGTAGAATTGCCGCAAGTTTTGACGCCGTCAATGCTTGCTGCGTTAACGCGGTCATGATTGGACATTGGGGAAGATTTGACAACCATGTCCGACAACGGGCTCAAAGCAACTTTTCTGGAAAATCGGACCGTGCTGACCAGATTTCTGGTGGCGCGCGGCGTGCGGAGCGATGAAGCCGAAGATTTGGTGCAAGACCTTTACCTGAAGCTTGAATCCACGCATACGGGTCCTGTTGCAGAACCTCGTGCTTATCTATTTCGGATGGCCAATAATCTGTTCCTTGATCGCCGAAGAGCCATGGTCGCCTCCGCCCGACGGGACCATGCATGGAGTACGGATGCGACCGATACATTTTCCGATATTGATGCGCGGCCTGCGGCAGATGAGCAGCTGATTGCGCAGGAACGACTGGGTTCGGTTGTAGCGGCGCTTGGCCAATTGCCTGAAATCACCGTGCAGATTTTCAGGCGTTTCCGGTTGGAGGGAGAGAAGCAAAAAGACATCGCCCGTGATCTCGGCGTCAGTTTGGCGACCGTCGAAAAGCATTTGCAGCGCGCCTACCGGGTCGTGCTTGATGCAAAAACAGCGCTTGATACGGGATTGGATGGTTAGATGCGTCTTAACATTGAAAGGCTGAGCAAAGATGGCTGAGCGGCATAACCCATTGCGAGAAGTCGCCATCAGCTGGCATATCCGGTTGAGGGACGGCTGCGCCGAGGATTGGGAGGCTTTCATGCTGTGGCTTGAAATCAGCCCAGACCATGCTGCGGCCTATGATGCGGTTGTTTTGGCAGATGAAGGCATTGAAGATTTTTTGGAAACGCCTGAGAATGTGGCTGCAAATGATGATGAACCTTCGCCCAACTCATATGGCGGCAGAAAGCGCTGGTTTGCCGGTCTGTCCATAGCCGCAGCCATTGCGTTTGCTGTTGTTATCGCTTCGTCACCGAGTGCGGATTTATATGATATTGAAACAGGGGTGGGCGAACGCCGGACAATAGCATTGGGGCCGGATAGCTCGGTCACGCTGAACGGATCAACAAAGATCACACTGGATCGTAACGATAGACGGTTTGCGTCACTTGAATCAGGCGAAGCGATTTTCACCATAAAGCATGATGAAGATGCGCCGTTTGTGGTCGACCTCGGATCGAACAAGGTGCAGGATGTCGGCACCGTATTTAATATCATCCGTAATGGAAAAGACATTCGCGTCGAAGTTGCCGATGGAGAAGTGGTTTACAATCCGGGGCGAAATGGGCAGGCATTGGTTGCCGGACAATTGTTGCATGACAATGCAGAAAAAGTGTCGGTGCGTCGGATAAATCCAGCGCAAGTGGGGCGTTGGCAACAGGGGCGATTGACATTTCATGCGGCTCCGCTTTCAATGGTGGCAGCGGATCTCGCGCGCAATTTAGGGACTCGGGTATCGCTCGATCCAAAACTTTCGGGTCGCCAATTCTCAGGGACAATACAGCTTGAACAAGATCAGAAACTTTTGTTCAGGCGCCTTGAAAACCTGTTGGCGGTTGAAGCTAAGCAGTCTGAAAATGGCTGGAAACTTAACGCGAGTGGACGTGCGGGCGAATAATGCGGCAATAGCTATCGTCATGGCTTGTATCATGGCAAGTCCTGCCGCAGCGCGTGAAAAACGGGGCTTTTCGATCTCTGCCGGACAGCTCGGCGATGCGCTGACAAGTTTTGGCGAGCAAGCTGGTATAACCATTGGCGTCACCGATCCCATTCTTGCTAAAAGCGGCACGCGGGGTCTGCATGGTCGGTTTTCGACAGCCGAAGGATTACGGAAACTGTTGCGCGGAACGGGTGCGGATTTTGTTTTTGTTGATGCGCAAACCGTGCGTGTTTTCCGCGCGAAACCGCCAAAGGCGCCGAAACCGCCAAAACCAGCGAAGATTTCCAAGACCAAAAAGTCGGAGGTCAAAAAGCGGCCGTCTCCGAGCCCTGCTCCGGTTTTGGACGAAGCCTTGGATGCAGCGATTATTGTCACAGCAAGCAAGCAAAATTCACCGTTCGCCAATTATCCGGGCACGGTTCATGTTGTCGATCTGAACCCCGATAAAAATGCGCGCGAAGCCGCACTGGGCACGGCGGCGATTGTTGCAAAGCTTCCTCAATTGGCGACGACCAGTCTAGGTTCGGGCCGCAACAAGATCTTTATTCGTGGCGTCGCTGACAGCAGTTTTAACGGTCAAAGCCAGTCAACCGTCGGCCAGTATCTTGGCGATGTGCGCTTAACCTACAATGCGCCGGATCCGAATTTGAATCTCTATGACATTGCCCGGGTCGAGATACTCGAAGGGCCGCAAGGCACATTATACGGGACAGGCGCGCTGGGTGGGATTATTCACCTGACCCCGAACAAGCCCGACACACGAGGCATTGCTGCGTCCGGAGCGGCAGGGTTTATTTCGACTGCAAAAGGCGGGCAAGGCGAAGATGCCGCCGTCATGGTCAATATGCCCATAGCGCAAGACCGTTTGGCGGTCCGTGTTGTTGGATATTGGGCAAATGAACCAGGCTATATAGCCGACCCCGGTCGCGGATTGAAAAACATCAATCAAACGATGACAAGGGGCCTGCGTGCCACTGTGCGTTATGAACCGGGCGACGAATGGGCGATCAACGCTGGGATCGTCGATCAGCATATCGATGCAAAGGACGGTCAATATATATTGCGCGGTGCAAGCCGATTGACCCGCAATTCCCATATCGCGCAACCATTTGACAATGATTTCAGCATGACATTTGTGACGGTTGAAAAAGTAATGGGCGACCTGAATTTCAATTCCACAACGTCACTCGTCAAACAGCATATCGCAAGTGTTTATGATGCTACGGGCTATCCGGGAACCACCGGAAAGGTCCGGTTTGATGAAAATATCAATATCAAATTATTCGCCCACGAAACCCGGCTGTCGAAGGATGCCGGGCGGTTGAGCTGGCTTGTCGGTTTAAGCGGTATCTATGATGTCAGCCGCGTCAGGCGCGACATTGGACCGGTTGGCGCATTGGCGCCGCTTACCGCTGTTACCAACGACAATAGTGAGCTGGCCTTGTTTGCCAAGGCAACCTTTGCCGTAACGCCAGCGTTCAGCGCGACAGTGGGTGCCAGAGGAACATTTTCCCGATCCTATGGCGAACTGATTGGCGTTACAAATGCGGTGGAATCGCCCAAAGTCAATACATTGAGGGCATCGCCCACTTTGGCTTTTTCGTGGCGGGTGAACGATCGGCTGTTTGGATTTGGGCGCTATCAAAAGGCTTTTCGCTCAGGGGCCGTGGAGGTCGCGCCAACCGAGGACGATAACGACAGTCAGCGCTTTGAAGCTGACAATGTGTCGCTTTTTGAATTGGGCTTGCGTCTTGGCGATCCCGCGCAGCACCGTTTTTCAAGCAGTGCGTCTATTTCCTATGCGCGCTGGAGCCAAATTCAATCCGATCTCGTTGACAGCAATGGCCTCCCATATACGGCCAATATTGGCGATGGCCGGATTTACGCGCTTGAATTTCAGTTCGCATGGCGTCCAACGAAAGCGTGGAAAGTCGATGCATCGGCGTTTCTGAATCTCTCCAGCCTCACCGATCCGGAGTCAGCCTTTGCGTCGTCCAGTGAATTTGAGTTGCCCAATATCGCCCATGATGGGGGTCAAATCAGCCTTAGCCATATCTCGGACTTGTCCCCAAATGTTGCGCTGATTCTGGATGGCACCATGCGCTATGTCGGGAAGTCGCATTTGGGAATTGGCGAAGCGCTTGACGTTGAACAAGGTGGCTATGTGGACAGCTCTGTGGGAGCACGCCTGGATTTGGGGCGGTGGGGAATATCGCTGGATGTCACCAATGTTGCAGATGTCCAGAGCAATCGTTTTGCCTTTGGCAATCCATTCGGGATAACCGAACGCAATCAAATCACGCCTTTGCGCCCTCGCACATTCCGGATTGGGATAGATGCCGCATTTTGATTCAGATTTCTAAACTGCGTGCACAGTGGTGCGGTCACGCCACGGCGCTCCCTGTAAGGTCGGCAGGTGCATAGTCGGCACCGGACTTATTGTTTCTTGGAGGGTTGCGGCACATTCCATACGGCCCCGCGCGTCGCATTCAAAACGATAGCCCAATCCGCGAATCGTCGTGATGCAGGTATGTCCAATCTTGCGGCGAAGTCGCCCGACATGCACTTCGATGGTATTCATATCGCGTTCGGCCTCCATGGGATAAAGCTGGTCAAGAATTTCTGTTTGGCTCAAAATATGACCAGCGCTGAGCATGAATATCCGCAACAACCGATATTCCATCTGCGTCAGTTCAAGGGCCTTGCAACCCAACCACCCTGTGCGTGTCGTCATTTCCAAAGAAACAGCACCGATCGTCAAACGGTTTGCGGTAAAGCCTGAGGCGCGTCTGATCAATGCACAGAGGCGGGCAAGAATTTCTTCGGACCGTGCCAATTTGCTGACATGGTCATCGGCACCAGCTGCCAGTCCTTCGACTCCCTCCTCGTGATTTGCCAACGAACTCAGCATCAGGATGGGTGTGGACACGCCGCATTTGCGCCATTTTCGAATGAGGTTGAGACTCTCTGTCTGCGCCTGCCCAACATCGAGCACAACCGCTGCAAAATCCTCTGTAAGCGGCCAGGTACTGACCGAATCCCAATCCGGCGCGCGTTCCAATATAAAATCGGAGCCACTCAGGCTTTCGCAAAGATGAGACCGTAGAGGGTGATCAAATTCGATTACAAGAATGCGCATGAAATTGCCTTTGAATATCAGTTGCCGCTCTCGTCTGCTTTGGGGTGAAGATTGTGTCGGCAATTGAGAGACGGAGCCGATAAACGGAAGCCGTATTTCTGATATTATTTGCACGCATTTACGCCGTCTATGTGCAATCGCGGGATCGAAAGCTTGCCGGTGTGTAGGGGGTTTTTTCGCTGGTGCGCCGGAGAAAAGGGAGGTCGTTCTCCGGCGCACTGCGACCCGTTGGGGGATAGTAGGTGCGATGTCGTCGCACAATTTCAACGGTTAATGGCTAGACGGAGTCTTGCATAAAAAACCGTATTTTGGATCGCAATTTACTAGGGTCCGGACCCATTAAGAATGCTTTCGAGGTTTGAGGCCATTTTGTTCAGTGCAAGGCGGCAAGCGACGGGAATATGTCGATATTTCCTAGCTTGCCAACGCAGCAATGGACAAAATGGGTCAAATCCAAAGGACGCCAAAATGGCTTCGATCTCGACGCAAAATGACCTTGCCGATAGAATGACTATCGGCGGCGGCCATTTTACGTCGATATCTTTGCCATTTTGACGCCTCGAAAGCATTCTTAATGAGTCCGGACCCTAAATATCGGCTGCCACCAGTGTTTTGTACGGTTCCATATTTGGTCTCTACACGCACGCCAATGTCATTCAAAAATGCCGTAGGCAGAATGCCGCCTGCGCACACGATGACGGCATCATTTTCGATGCTACATTGCCCGTTGGCAGTGCTTAGCAACACATGATCGGATGCAATTTCCTGCACCGTTGAATTGAGCATCACGTCCAGTCGTCCGTTTGCCGCTGCCTCGTTCACCCGGTCCCGGTTTTTTGCCCGCGCGCGTCCAAAGGCATCGCCACGGTAAGACAATGTGACATGGGTTCCCTCTTCATCTGCGATCGAGCCTGCGGCCTCCAGCGCGCTATCTCCGCCGCCCACAACCAGAACCCTTTGCCCTTTATACTGTTCGGGATCGATCAGGCGATAGACGACTTTGGAGCGTTCTTCGCCAGGAACGCCCAGCATCCGCGGAGTACCTCGCCGGCCAATGGCAAGCAGAACGGTTTTTGTCCGGAAGCGCCCCGCTGTTGTCTGTACATCAAAAATGGTGCCGTCGTTCGTGATCGAATCCACCCGCTCCTCCAGATGCAATTCCAGCCCGGTATCGCGGACAACGCCTTCCCAAAATTCCAGCAGCGTTTCCTTGCTGACTTCGCCAAATTTGACAACGCCGACCAAAGGCAATGTTGCCGGCCTGGTCATCACGACTTTGCCGCGCGGGAAATGCGCGACGGTGCCGCCAAGGGAATATTGATCAACGGTACGAAACCGTGCTTTTTTTCCAACGCCCCCAGGCTTGCTGCGATCCCTGCCGGACCTACTCCGATAATAAGGACATCCAATGTGTCCGCCGACGCAGAAATCGCCTTGGCCTTGGTGAGCGCAAAGTCAATGCCCACAGTCCTCGCAGGATTCGACATGGCCGCCAAGCGCTGCCGTGCGGAGGGTCTCGATCGCTGTCATCACCTTCAGTTGGACGAGGCTCAGATGCCCGGCATGGGCACTCCGATAAGCAGGTCCAGCAGCGCGGAAGATGTCGGCGACCTCAAGTGAGGCACCCACTGGCTCAGCCGGGCGGCGATGCCGTTCGTTCTTGGCCTTCCGTCAGCGCCATCAACCGGTCGAGCGGCCCGGTGACGGCGTGGATCGTCCGGGTGGAGACTTTGGTGTAGATCGCGGTGGTGTCGATCTTGGCATGGCCGAGAAGCACTTGAATGACGCGGATA
>JBEBKE010000075.1:0-11514 GCA_040079555.1 Sphingorhabdus sp.
GCGGACCGGATCGAGCTGACCGAGGTGGCTGCATCGCCCGATGGTGATACGATGCTGGACGCATTTGATCCCAAAGTCTGGACCGAGATATCGCGCGTGTCGAACCCCGCAGAGGGAAACAGGCCTGCATTTGATTTTGTGACTTTGGTACGCAGGGAGGCGTAACGATGCGGAAATGGCTGTTGGGTGTTGGCGCGTTACTGCTGGTCGCCGCGATTGGGTTTTTTGGATTTCTGCCCGGCTATGTCGAGTCATCGATGAACAAGATTGATGGCAAGCCGTTGCCCAAGGTTAGCGCCGAGGCGGTTGCGCTGCATAAAACTTTGACGATTGTTGATCTGCATTCCGACACCTTGATGTGGAAACGCGATGTACTCGACAAAGCGGATCGTGGGCATATGGATTTGCCAAGACTGCAGGCGGGCAATGTAGCCTTGCAGGTTTTTTCGTCGGTTTCAAAAACGCCCAAGGGGCAGAATTATGACGCAAATGGCGCGGACAGCGACAACATCACATTGTTGGCGTTTGCGCAGATGCAGCCAATCGAAACATGGCAGTCGTTGTTCAAGCGCTCGGTTTATCACGCACAACGGCTGAAAAAGGCGGCTGGAGAAAGTCAGGGGCAGCTTCGCTTTATCAGAACATCTGCTGAATTCGATTCGATGCTGGCGGATCGGCAGGTCGGCAAACAAGTGACTGGCGGCATATTCTCAGCCGAAGGTTTGCAAAACCTCGAGGGTAATCTTGGTAATCTCGCACGGCTGCATTCTGTCGGGATGCGCATGGCGGGGCTGACGCATTTCTTCGATAATGAACTGGCCGGTTCCATGCACGGCGTCAAAAAGGGCGGATTGACATCATTTGGCCGGGATGTCGTCGAGCGCATGGAGGATATGGGTATCATCGTCGATATCGCCCATTGCAGCCAACAATGCGTGACCGAAGTGCTCGCCATGGCCACCCGCCCCGTCGTCTCCAGCCATGGCGGCGTACAGGCGACGTGTAAGGTAAACCGCAACCTTTCTGACGATCACATCCGCGGTGTCGCCAAAACTGGCGGGATCATCGGCATCGGCTATTGGGATGCAGCGGTGTGCGACACCTCGCCCAAAGCAATCGCCGCCGCGATGAAGCATGTCCGCGATCTGGTCGGGATTCAGCACGTCGCGCTCGGCAGCGACTATGACGGCGCGACCACGGTGCGGTTTGACACGTCGCAATTGGTGCAAGTGACGCAGGCGCTGATGGATGCAGGCTTTACCCCCGACGAAATCCGCGCCGCGATGGGCGGCAATGCGATTCGGGTGTTGCGGGATGGACTGAAACCCGCAGCATGACGATCCCTCGCCTCTCTGCCCGCGACATGATGCCCAATGCTTTGCGAGGAGGCATCGCTGCACTTGGCAATTTTGACGGGTTCCATCTGGGGCATCAAGCCGTAGCTGGTGAAGCGATTGCTCAAGCCAAGGCCGCTGGCAAACCCGCGATTATCGCGACCTTCGATCCGCATCCGGTCCGCCACTTTGCACCCGATACCGCGCCGTTTCGGCTGACGACGCTTGACCAACGCCAACGCTTGTTTGAGGCGGCGGATGCCGATGCAATGCTGGTGTTTGAATTTGACGGCGACCTTGCCAGCACCACCGCCGAGGATTTTATCGCCAAATTGCTCGTCGAGCGCCTTGGGCTGACCGGCGTGGTAACCGGCGAGGACTTCACCTTTGGTAAAGGCCGTGGTGGCAATATCGGTGTGTTAAAGGAACTGGGCGCACCGCTGGGCCTGTCGCACACTGCCGTTGGCCCTGTCAGCGATGCAGACGGCGTGATTTCGTCCAGCCGCATCCGTGAGGCGTTGCAAGCAGGCGACTGCACCACCGCCAACCGATTGCTCACTCGCCCCTTCGCCATCGAAGGCAATGTCCAGCACGGCGACAAAAACGGGCGGCTGCTCGGCTATCCCACAGCGAATATCGACATCGGCAATTATTTGCGCCCGCTTTATGGCGTTTACGCCGTTACCGGAACGCTGGCCGATGGCCGTATATTGAAAGGCGCCGCCAATATCGGCATCCGACCACAATTTACACCGCCAAAGGAATTACTGGAACCACATTTCTTTGACTTTGCCGAAGAAATATATGACCAGAAACTGGAAGTCGCGTTTCATGCGTTTCTTCGCGGCGAGGCAAAGTTCGATAGCCTTGATGCGTTGACGGCGCAGATTGAGGCGGATTGTCAGCAGGCACGCGATCTATTGGGCTAAAGGGGCAAAAATGCGGAATTGGATTATCTCAGCAGCAGCATTGCTGTTTTTCGGTTTCACTCTGTTTCAGGCAAGCTGGCTGGCCAGCAAGCCAGAGGGCATTCCATTGCTGATCGCCGCCAAAGGCGCAGAACCCACCCGCGACACCCAAGGCTGTGCCAGCGGCCCAAGCGCCAGCGAAGTCGGCTCGCTTGCCATGGCGGTTGGTAGCGAAGCCAATGCGCTGAACATGGCGACTGAAGTTGTCGGCGGGCAGCTGGTGATCGCGCGGCAATTTGAAAGCACCTGCGCGTCCGACAAAGCCCGCCCAAACAGCGGGATTGGCGAGGCGATCTATGCCTTGTCCAAACCACAATTGCTGTGGCGCGTAAAAGGTACAGAGCAAACCCAGATGCTACTCGCCGCGCTGCCCGCGCCGGGCAAAGACGATAAGCAAGCCCTGATCGGCGATGATGCTGCGGTTGCCGCGTTCAAAAAAGCCCGTCCCGATGGCTGGGCTTTTTCCATCCCCGCTGCCCGCGCTTGTGCAAGCGATTACAGACTGTCGGGCCTGTGGGGCAGTATTCCTGATAGCTGCAAACAGGGAACGATGCTGATTACGGTGGACGAGACAGGCTATACCCTTTGGGGCTGGCCCAACCGGTTCCTTGAGCGCACCGGGGCGGCGGGGCTGAAAGTTATCATCGCCGAAAATGTCGAGGGCGAAAAAATCACCGGCCTGACCGATGTGAACCGCTATGGCGACATCGCCAACAGCTTTAACGGCTATATCTGGATTGATGATATCGAAGGGTTGGGGCCAGCGTTAAAGCGGTAGAGACTTAATCCGTGGGGGCGTGGGAGTTGCCTGATGGCAGGATGGAAAAAGCGTAAGATCGCGGTGGTTGTTGCCGCTGTGGCCCTGGCCGGGCTGACGTTGCTCAACGCAAGCTGGCTTGCCCCCGACCCCAAGGGCAAGGCGAAGATCATTTCGCATCGCGGGGTCTATCACCTGTATGACAAGCGCAAAGCCTTCGGCCGCGACACGTGCACGGCGCAGTATAGCGATCCGTTCAAACATGCGATTTTCGAAAATACGCCCGCTTCGATGCGGCGCGCGGTCGCATTGGGCGCAGATATGGTCGAAATCGACGTCGCCCCTACCAAAGATGGAAAAATGGTGCTGTTCCACGACTGGACCGTCGATTGCCGCACCAATGGCAAAGGCGAAACTCGCGACCTGACGTTGGCCGAGCTAAAGGCGCTCGACATTGGTTTTGGCTATACGGCGGACGGCGGCAAGACATATCCCTTGCGCGGTAAAGGGGCGGGACAGATGCCGACGGTCGAAGAGGGGCTGGCCGCACTGCCAAACACACCATTGCTGTTTAACTTCAAATCGAAATGGCCGCGTGAGGCGGATCAGCTTTATGCCATATTGAAGGCATCGGGCCGCGACAGCGCAAAGATCGGCGATGCGTTTTATGGCGGCGAACGACCGGTGAAGCGGATGCGCGAATTGCTGCCTTCCAACTGGGCGTTTAATCTAAAGATGGAAGCAGGAGCCTGCACCAAGGAATACGCAGCCTATGGCTGGACGGCGATAGTCCCCAAAAGCTGTCATAACAGCGTGCTCGCCGTTCCGATCAATTACCGCTGGGCCTTTTGGGGCTGGCCCAACCGCCTGATCGCGCGGATGGAAAGTGTGGGAGCAAAAGTGATCGTCTTTGGCCCGTACGAAAAAGGCAAATCGAACGAGGGCATCCATACAGCAGCCGAATTGGCCAGCATTCCACCTAGCTTTAACGGCTATATCTGGGTGGAGGATATGGAGCAGGTTGGGGCCGTTTTGAAGCGGTGATATTCCGCGCGGTAGCGCCGGTTAAAGAATTAGCTCGCACGAAGACACAAAGACGCAAAGGAGGTCGCGCCCGCCTACTTCATGCCTTCGTGTCTTCGTGCGAGATAATCTACTGGCGCTGCGCGCAGGATTACAGGCTTTATCCGCCGCACAATATCCCCTAAGCACCCGCGCAACATGACCGAAAAAACTAACTATAAAGACACCGTCTTCCTGCCGAAGACCGATTTCCCCATGAAGGCTGGCTTGCCGCAAAAGGAGCCGGGCATTCTTGCGAAGTGGGAAGCAGACGGGATGTATCACCGCCTGCGTGAGGCGCGGGCGGGGCGCGAGAAATTCATCCTCCACGATGGCCCGCCTTATGCCAATGGCGACATGCACATCGGCCATGCGCTGAACCATATATTGAAAGACATGGTCTGCCGCACGCAAAGCTTGCTTGGCAAAGATGCGCCTTATGTTCCCGGCTGGGATTGCCACGGGCTTCCGATTGAGTGGAAGGTTGAGGAGCAATACCGCAAGAAAAAGCTGAACAAGGACGACGTTCCGGTCAAAGAATTCCGCGCCGAATGCCGCGCCTATGCGCAGCATTGGGTGAATGTGCAGCGCGAACAGGTGAAGCGGCTGGGCGTGCTCGGCAATTGGGACAAGCCGTATCTGACGATGGATTTCGATAGCGAAGCGACGATTGTTGAGGAGCTGTTGAAGTTTGCGGCAGGTGGCCAGCTGTATCGCGGCGCCAAGCCGGTGATGTGGTCGCCGGTGGAAAAGACTGCCTTGGCCGAGGCCGAGGTGGAATATGAGGATATCATCTCGACGCAGATTGATGTGGCGTTTGAGATTGTGGAATCGCCGATTGCGGAGTTGGTTGGCGCGCACGCGGTGATCTGGACCACGACGCCGTGGACGATACCGGTCAATCAGGCGATCGCGTATGGGGCGGATGTTGAGTATGTTTTAGCGCAGCCAATGCTCGCCATGCACCGCGAAGATGCTGGTAACTACTCTGAAGTTCTAGCGATCATTCAGCAAACGCTGCCTTGGCTCGATTTTGCGAAAGCGGGGCTTTCAATTCTTGTCGCAAAGCCGTTGATTCCCGAGCTGGAGAAGCGACTGTCGTCGATGGCTTCTGTAGCCAACACTTCCAATTACGACGTCCGGATCGAACTTCCGAACGCAAAAGACGATTTTGCTACTCGCTCTAACCCTGTTCGTGGCTCCGACCTAGCCGGAACGATGGTCCGCCACCCGATGCACAAACTCGGCGGCTTTTTTGCCAAGCCGCGTCCGATGCTTGACGGTTCATCGTTCGTCACCACCGAAACTGGCACCGGCCTTGTCCATATGTCGCCCGATCATGGCGAGGATGATTTCGATCTGTGCAAAGCCAATGGCATCGAACCGCAATTCGCGGTGGAGGGCGACGGTAAATATCGTGCCGATTGGGGCTGGCTTGGCGGGCAAGGCAGCGTCATCAACCCCAAATTCAACGCGCCTGATGGCCCGATCTGTTCAGACCTGCGCGACGCGGGCGGATTGCTTGCCGCGAGTGCCGATTACAAACACAGCTATCCGCACAGCTGGCGGTCGAAAGCCAAAGTCATCTATCGCTGCACCCCGCAATGGTTTGTGCCGATGGATCGGGCAACGCAACACGGGGACTGTCCCAAGGGGACTGTCCCTAATGGCGCAGATTTAGGGCCAAAAGATTTAGGGACAGTCCCTGAAGGGACAGTCCCCGGTTCGCTAAGGGCAAAGGCCGTCACCGCCATCGCCGACACCCGCTGGGTCCCCGAAAAGGGCCGCAACCGCATTGGCAGCATGGTCGAAGGCCGCCCCGATTGGGTACTTTCCCGACAACGCGCATGGGGCGTGCCGATTACGTTGTTTGTCGACCGCAAAACTGGTGCTTACCTGAACGACCCTGCCGTCAACGCGTGCATTGTTGCCGCGATCAAGATCGAAGGCGTCGATGCATGGGAGGCGGCGCGCGCGCAGGAATATTTGGGCGACGCTTATAACGCCGATGATTATGAACAGGTGTTCGACATCCTCGATGTCTGGTTCGATTCGGGCTGCACGCATGTCTTCACGCTGGAATCGGGCAAATGGCCGGAGCTCAGCTGGCCAGCCAACCTGTATCTGGAGGGCAGCGATCAGCATCGCGGCTGGTTCCAAAGCTCGCTGTTGCAAAGCTGCGGCACACGCGGGCGCGCGCCTTATGATGCCGTCCTGACCCACGGGTTCACGATGGACCAAAAGGGCCTGAAAATGTCCAAATCGGTCGGCAATACGGTCGATCCGTTAAAGGTCATGGAAACCAACGGCGCGGATATCATCCGCCTATGGGCGCTGTCGGTGGACTATACCGAGGATCACCGGATTGGTGACGAAATCCTGAAAGGCGTGGCCGACCAGTATCGCAAGCTGCGGAACACGTTCCGTTATATGCTGGGCGCGCTGGATGGCTTTTCGGATGCGGAAAAAGTGGCTGTCGCCGAGATGCCAGAGCTTGAGCGTTATGTGCTGCACCTGTTGGCAGACATGGACGCGAAGCTGAAAGTTGCGGTCAATGATTATGACTTCAACACTTACGTCCGCCTGCTGGCCGATTTCGCCAATGAAGACTTGTCGGCCTTCTTCTTCGATATCCGCAAAGATTGCCTGTATTGTGATGCGCCGACCGATCCAAAGCGGATGGCGTATCGCACGGTGCTCGACATCTTGTTCCACGCGATGGTGCGTTATGCCGCGCCGGTGCTGGTGTTCACAGCGGAGGAAGTATGGGGGACTAGGTTCCCTGATGCGGACAGTGTGCATTTGCTGGAATGGCCGGAGGTCGAGGCTGGTTGGTTGAGTCCGGCGCTGGGTGACCGCTGGATCGACCTTCGCGCATTGCGCCTTAGAATTAGCGCAGAAGTCGAACCGCTACGACGCGAGAAATTGGTAGGTTCAAGCTTGGAAGTCGATGTTCGAGCAATTGGCTACAATTTGGTAAAGGCCAAGTGGCTATCCGCCATTGATGTGGCTGAACTTGCAATCATTGCTGATTTTCAAATCGATCTTCCGGGTGACTGGGAATTGCACAGCGAAGACGCGCATGAAAGAGTGCAGAATGTCGCTATGGCAATTGAAGTAAGTCGAACAGAAAACCACAAATGCGGTCGCTGCTGGCGTCACCTCCCCGAAGTGACCGAAGACGGCGCGCTGTGTGGGCGGTGTGACACGGTGCTGAATGCCTAATCTCCTTCGTGCCTTCGTGTCTTCGTGCGAGCTAAAAACGTTGAAAGCTCTCACGAAGACACGAAGGCACAAAGAGGGTTTGGTCTGCACTAGCGCTCTCCCTTGCCGTCACCCTGAACTTGTTTCAGGGTCCATTTCTCCGCATAAAGCTTCGGTCTCGGCTGCACGATGGATGCTGGAACGCAGTTACCGACAGGTAAAACAAGTTCAGCATGACGGAATATGTGTTTAAGGCACTGTTTATGACCACACTCCAAAACCCCAAATTCCGCCTTCAAGGCCTGATGCTCGCCAGCTTTATCTTTATCGCTGACCAGGCCGTGAAGTTCATCATGATCGGCCCGCTGGCGCTGCAAAGTCGCCGTCAAATCCATCTGCTGCCGCAGTTCAGCCTGACCTGGGCCGAAAATCGCGGTATTTCCGGAGGTTTATTAGAAGCCAATTCCGAAACGCAACGCTGGTTGCTCGTCGGGCTGACCGCGTTGATCGCCGGTGTCGTCGCTGTCTGGATGTGGCGCGAAAAACTGCGCGGTGATGTGTTGGCGTTATCGCTGATCCTTGGCGGCGCGCTGGGCAATATCGTCGATCGGGTGCGTTATGGTTATGTCGTCGATTATGCCGATTTGCATTTCGGCACATTCCGGCCGTTTTATATATTCAATCTTGCCGACGCCGTCCTGACCATCGGTGTGCTGATATTGCTTGCCCGCGCGTTCCTGATGCGCGAAAAGGAAGTTGTTCAGGAAGTGGCAAGCGAGCCAAATCTAAGCGAATAGAAAATGCGCGGAGTGACCATGAAATCGAAGATCCTTTTTGGCGCACTTGCGCTGTCCGCGACCTTGGCAGGATGCAGCTCGTCCGGCGTGCTTGACCGCGAACGCCCCGATGAATTTGCAGTGACGAAAGCCGCGCCGCTGACAGTGCCCACCGATATGGCGACGCTGCCTGCGCCGCAACCCGGCACCCCGCGCGCGGGAACCGATACCAAAAAAGAAATGCTCGACGCCATGTTCGGCGCGCCAAAGCAATAAACGGCGACAAGGAAAAATCGATGAAATCAAAATCCGCTTTGTTGCTGTCTTTGCCATTGCTGGTGACTGCGCTTTCCGGCTGTCAGTCGCTCGGCAAAACCTATCAAGACCTGTATGATTGGGACATTCGCAAAGCGGGTCAACCCGAAGCGCCAACCACTAGCCGCGTTGCGCCCTTGGTTGTACCGCCCGATTATGCGTTGAAGCCAACACAAGCAGCGCCCGTCCGCGCCAATGAAGGCAAGCAAGAACAAGTGCTTGATGCTTTGTTTGGCGGCCCTGCGCAGCGTTCGGTCGGTGAAACCGCCGTTGGAACATTGGCCGGAACTGCCGAAGCAGGCATCCGGTCGACCGTTGGCGATCCGGATACCGTCACCGTCAACAAAGGCAGCGTCACCCGCGACATCATCGCCGCGCCAGAAGGCGACGGCCAGACCGCACAGGCCGCTATTCCCGAAAATTAGGGGCGGGCGGTTAAACCGCCTTTGCTCCTAACCGATTTGCTGCAAACAGCATTAACGCTAAGCTGATCGCCTCAACGATCATCGCCTGATCATTGGCGTCTGACGCGGGGTCGCCCATCGCAAGGCCAATAACACGTCCAACCAAAGCTGTGCCAAATAACGCGGCGGGCACGTAAAGCAGCTTTGCCTTTGACGGCTGCCAAGCGCCCCACAACGCGCCCACCGCCGATACCAAAAAGAACGCGCCAAAATCCGCGCGAATCGAATTGATCGAGGCACCCGGCGCCTGAAAACCAAATTGCGTGAGAAAAACATTCGGGTCCAATATCCCCCGCACCGCCAGCAATCCAAAACCAACGCCCCACAGGCCAACGATAATCCGCAATATCATATTCATAACATTCCCCCTTCTCTCACAAGGGTATCGGGCAACCGACGCGAAGCGTCCATCATATTTTGTAAAAGAGGCGGGAGAATAAGAGGGGTTGGCCTTGAACTGCGCCCTCTCTTCCTCTCGCCTCTTTTACATTTTATCTTAAAAGCTGCGACAGCAGTTATTTTCTGCGCGTCGATTGAATCGAGTGCGAGGCTTGAAAAGGCAGCCAAAAACACCATTTCTAAGCCAAGAAAACAAAAGGACCGCCCGTATGCGAACCGAAGATCAAGTTGCCGCCATGTCCTGCCCAGTTTGCCGCGTTCCGTTGTCGATGAGCGACCGGCAAGGGATCGAGATTGATTATTGCCCGCAGTGCCGCGGCGTATGGCTGGATCGCGGTGAGCTCGACAAAATCATCGAACGCAGCGGACCCGCCGCAGCCCCCGCACGGCAAGCGCCTCCACAAACCCCCTATCCTGGCCAAGCCCCGCAATATGGCCACAAGCCGCAATATGGGTACAAGAAAAAGCAGAAGAGCTGGCTGCACGACATTTTTGACTGATCGTTTCAGCCGACGGTTTTCAATATGTAAAAAAGGCGGGAAGAAAAGAAGGCAGGAACGCTCACCGTTGCGTCTTTCCGTCTTATTTCCTTTCCGCCTTTTTTACATTTTTCCCGCTTCGCGACTAGACTGGGCACCCTTCGCCTAGACAGCGGCGGCGCTGTCTATTAACGGGCCTCATGTCCATACAGCCATCTGACTCCATCCTGATTGTCGACTTCGGCAGCCAAGTCACGCAACTCATCGCCCGCCGCGTGCGCGAGGCCGGAGTCTATAGCGAGATTGCCCCGTTCAATTCCGCCGCAGAGGCCTTCGCGCGGATGCAGCCAAAAGGCGTCATCCTGTCGGGCGGCCCGGCCTCTGTGACTGAGGAAGGCTCCCCCCGCGCACCCGATTGCGTGTTTGATAGCGGCCTGCCGATTCTTGCGATCTGCTACGGCCAGCAAACATTATGCACGCAGCTGGGCGGCAAAGTCGAAGGCGGACACGCCGCCGAATTTGGCCGCGCTGATGTCGAAATTCTGAAATCCAGCCCGTTATTCGATGGATTTTGGGACGTTGGCGGCAGCTATCCGGTATGGATGAGCCACGGCGACCGCGTCGTCAAAGCACCCGAAGGCTTTGAAGTCATCGGCACATCGCCCAACGCGCCGTTCGCTATCTGTGTGAACGAGGCGAGGCGCTATTACACCACGATGTTCCACCCCGAGGTCGTACACACGCCCGATGGTGCAAAGCTGCTGTCGAATTTTGTCCACAACATCTGCGGCCTTGCCGGTGACTGGACAATGGGCGAATTCCGCGCCGCCAAAATCGCCGAGATAAGAGAGCAAGTCGGTTCGGGCCGCGTGATCTGCGGGCTATCGGGCGGGGTTGATTCGTCGGTCGCCGCGATCCTGATCCACGAAGCGATTGGCGAGCAGCTGACCTGCGTATTCGTCGATCACGGCCTTTTGCGGCTGAACGAGCGCGAACAGGTCGAGAGCCTGTTCCGCGACCACTACAACATCCCGCTGGTGGTGGTCGATGCCGAGGCGCGCTTTATGGCGGGACTAGCTGGCGTCAGCGATCCGGAAGCCAAGCGCAAATTCATCGGCGGCGAATTCATCAATGTGTTTGAAGAAGAAGCCGCCAAAATCGGCGGAGCAGATTTCTTGGCGCAGGGCACACTCTACCCAGATGTGATCGAGAGCGTCTCCTTCACCGGTGGTCCATCGGTGACAATCAAGAGCCACCATAATGTCGGCGGCTTGCCCGCGCGGATGAACATGCAGCTGGTCGAGCCGTTGCGCGAATTGTTCAAAGACGAAGTTCGCGCATTGGGCCGCGAACTGGGCCTGAAAGACGCTTTCGTCGGTCGCCACCCCTTCCCTGGCCCCGGCCTTGCCATCCGTATCCCCGGCGAAGTGACCAAAGACCGCTGCGATATCCTGCGGCTGGCGGATGCAGTCTATCTCGACGAAATCCGCAGCGCCGGATTGTACGACGAAATTTGGCAAGCCTTTGCCGTGTTACTCCCCGTCCGCACCGTCGGCGTCATGGGCGACAGCCGCACATACGACTATGTTTGCGCGTTACGCGCGGTGACTTCGGTCGATGGTATGACCGCCGATATCTACCCCTTCGAAAGCGCATTTTTGAGCCGGGTCAGCACGCGGATTATCAACGAGGTGAAGGGGATTAACCGCGTGGTGTATGATTATACGTCAAAGCCACCGGGGACGATTGAATGGGA
>JBEBKE010000076.1:0-11413 GCA_040079555.1 Sphingorhabdus sp.
TTCATCAAAGCCAAGCCCGACAAGGATGCGGCTGGCGCGGGCAGGGGCTGTGTAGGCATCGATGGCGATCAGGCGTTCATGGACCTCCGCCATACGGTCTGCATCAAGGCCTTCGACCTCGCTTTCGGTCAGCAACGCCGCGCGCTCCGTATCGGCAGCGAGCACCGTGTCAAACGGCGTTGCATCCCCCGCTGGCGCCTCTTGCGCTATATAGCCGATACGTGTGCCTTTGGGCATATCGAGCGAGCCATCATCGGGATCAAGCTGCCCGATCATCACTTTCATCAATGTCGATTTGCCAGCACCATTGCGCCCGATCAGGCCGATCCGGCTATAGGCAGGAAGCGTGGCTGTGGCGCGGTCAAGAATAACGCGACCGCCTAGGCGCACTGTGATACCGTTTACGTTGAGCATGATGGTGGCGCGCCTAGCAGAGCATATCGGCGCTGTCATGCTGCGATTGCATTGGATTGCATGGGCGCCGTACGCTCGCTATGCCCGCCGATAATATGAGCCCAATCGAAATCGTCGCGGTGCTGCTGGGCATTGCCAACATCTTGCTGATTATCCGCCGTTCGGTGTGGAATTACCCGTTCGGGATCGCGATGGTGACTTTGTATTTCTTCATTTTCCGTGATGCGAAATTGTATAGCGATGCCGGGCTGCAGGTTTTTTTTGTCGTGGTGAACCTTTACGGCTGGTGGAGTTGGAGCCGGAATAAGGCAGAGGCTGGGGAGGTCGTTGTCCAGCGATTGGGGCTGCAAGGTTTGCTGGCATGGATTGCAGGTTCGGCGATGGCGACCGTTGGATGGGGCATTGTCATGAGCCGCTATACTGATGCCAGTTTTCCATTCTGGGACGCAGGCGTTGCGATGCTCTCGGTCGCGGGGCAGATACTCATGACGCGGCGCTATCTGGAAAACTGGTATTGGTGGATTGCGGTGAACGCGATTTCTATCCCGCTGTACGTAGTGAAGAACCTGCATTTGACCGCAGGGCTTTACGCGCTGTTCCTTGTGCTGGCGATTGCGGGCCTAATCGAATGGCGGCGGGTTCAAAAAGCATGACCATACGCATCTGCCTCCACGGCCCCGAAAGCACCGGCAAGTCCACACTCGCGACGCGCCTTGCCGCGCATTATGGTTGCGAAGTCGTTCCCGAATATGGCCGCGCTTATTGCGAGGGGCATGGCACCGATATTGGCATGGCTGAACTGGTGCACATTGCTGAAACCCAAGACGCGATGAACCGCGCCGCCGCTGCGCGCGAAGGCGACCGCGTGTTGTTCGACACCGACCCGCTGATCACCGCTGTCTGGGCCGAAATGATGTTCGGAACCCGCGACCCGTGGTTCGACGCTTTCACCGGTTACGCGGACCTATATCTGTTGCTCGATATCGACCTGCCCTTTGTCGACGATGGCCTGCGCGTCTATGCTGCCGCCGATCAACGCCGCCATTTCTTTGACCTGTGCAAGGCTGAACTCGACAGTCGCGGCGTTCGTTATGCGCTGATCCAGGGGCAGGGCGATATACGGTTTAGTGCCGCGCTTGATGCGATTGCCGCCCACTGCTAGGGGCGCGGGATGACTGAACTTTCGCGTATCCGCAACTTTTCCATTATCGCGCACATCGACCATGGCAAGTCGACCTTGGCCGACCGGCTGATTCAACAAACCGGTGGCTTGTCCGCGCGTGAGATGTCGGCGCAAGTCCTTGATAATATGGATATTGAGAAAGAACGCGGGATCACGATCAAGGCGCAGACGGTGCGGCTGGATTACACCGCCAACGACGGCTTGCTTTACGAACTCAACCTGATGGACACCCCGGGCCATGTCGACTTCGCCTATGAAGTCAGTCGCAGCCTCGCCGCATGCGAAGGCGCATTGCTCGTGGTTGACGCCGCGCAAGGGGTCGAAGCCCAAACCCTCGCCAACGTCTACCAGTCGATCGAGCACGACCACGAAATCGTCCCGGTCATCAACAAAATCGACCTGCCCGCAGCAGAGGTTGACAAGGTCAAGGCCGAGATCGAGGAAATCATCGGCCTACCTGCGGACAACGCCGTCCTCACCAGCGCGAAATCGGGCATCGGCATCGCCGAAGTGTTGGAGGCCATCGTCACCCGAATCCCTCCGCCCAAGGGAGACCGCACCGCACCGCTAAAGGCCATGCTCGTCGACAGCTGGTACGACCCCTATCTGGGCGTCGTCATCCTGATCCGCGTGATCGACGGCGTCATCAAAAAGGGCCAGGAAATCCAGTTCATGGCCGCCGGCACAAAGCATCTGGTCGACCGCGTCGGCTGTATGCGGCCCAAGCTGGAGATCCTCACCGAAATCGCGGCTGGCGAAGTCGGCATCATCACCGCGCAGATTAAGGAAGTCGCGCAAACCCGCGTCGGCGACACTATCACCGATGCGAAGCGCCCCGCAGCCGAGCCGCTCCCCGGTTTCAAGGAAGTGCAACCGGTGGTGTTCTGTGGCCTGTTCCCCACCGATGCAGCGGACTTCGAGAAGCTCCGCGAAAGTATAAGCAAACTGCGCCTCAACGATGCGAGCTTCAGCTTCGAGACCGAGAGCAGCGCCGCGCTCGGCTTCGGCTTCCGCTGTGGTTTCCTTGGCCTGCTCCATCTGGAAATCATCCAAGAACGTCTGACCCGCGAGTTTGACCTAGACCTGATCACCACCGCGCCGTCGGTGGTTTACAAACTCCAACTCAGCCGCAGCAAAACCGAAGACGCGTGCGAGATGGAACTGCACAACCCCGCCGACATGCCAGATATAAACCGCATCGCGGAAATTCAGGAGCCGTGGATCGAGGCGACGATTTACTGCCCCGACGAATATCTGGGCAGCATATTGAAGCTATGCCAAGACCGGCGCGGCATCCAGAAGCAACTGACCTATGTCGGCGGCCGTGCGCAGCTGGTGTACGACCTGCCGCTGAACGAAGTGGTGTTCGATTTTTACGACCGGCTGAAAAGCATATCGCGCGGCTATGCGTCGTTCGATTACCACCAGATCGGCCACCGCGAGGGCGACCTTGTGAAGATGAGCATCCTCGTCAACGCCGACCCCGTCGACGCGCTGAGCATGATCGTTCACCGCGGCACGGCGGAGGCGCGGGGGCGCGGCATGTGCGAGCGCCTAAAAGACCTGATCCCCCGCCACCTGTTCAAAATCCCCATTCAGGCAGCCATCGGCGGCAAAGTGATCGCCCGCGAGACGATTGCCGCGATGCGCAAGGATGTGACGGCCAAATGCTATGGCGGCGATATTTCGCGCAAAAAGAAGCTGTTGGAGAAGCAGAAAAAGGGGAAGGCGCGGATGAGAGAATATGGGTCAGTCTCTATCCCTCAGGAAGCTTTCATCGCTGCACTGCGGATGGGGGAAGAATAGACCATATTCTCTCGCGGATGCGGGGGGCCGCTAGGCGACCGTAGGTCAATATGGGAGTGTGAGTATCCCGCAGGAGGCGTTTATTGCGGCGCTTCGGATGGGCGAAGAATAAATCCTCCCTGAGCTTGCTCGGGGAGGGGGACTGTCCGAAGGATGGTGGAGGGGTGTCGCCGAATGGCGACCATAATTTCACACTAAGACACGAAGCCACCAAGGGTAACCAAAAACCGTTCGCCCTGAGCCTGTCGAAGGGGTATTGCGCCTTGGAGATGGATCGGAAAGGTATTTCGAAAGCGCCGAGTCCCGCAATGCGCGGCTCAATTTACGCAATGCGCCGAGCGGCGATGCTTGCGCGTATGGTTGCAATTCAGACCAATACCGGAATCGTTGTGGCCCGCGAGGGTAAGATAGTCCATATCTCCGCAGCGGAGCTGCTTGCCAGCGAGGATTGGACGGATATTAGGCACGACGAAAATATTTAGTATTGTGTTCCCGGAATTATTGTGTCCTCGGAATTATGTTCAATCCAACAAGACATCCTGAAAAGTTGGATCGCTAAGCGCCATTGCCGCTCCACGAACGACACAGGTTAACGGGTCGGAAGATATTTCGGCGTCCATCCCTGTTTCTGACTCGACCAATTCAACTAGGCCTTTAAGCATAGCACCACCACCAGTAAGAACAATTTTGCTTTCGAACAGATCGGCGGCTAACTCTGGAGCGACATTTTCGAGTGCTATTCTAATTCCTTCGATAACTGTCCCTAAGGGTTCGGCTAATGCTTGAACAAGGTTGCTCTGATAAATCTCTATTTCCTTGGGGACTTGGTTCAAAAGATCTCGTCCCTTAATGAAGACGCTTTTGCCCACACCATCACGCGGCATATTAGCGATCCCAAAATCTTTTTTGATCCGTTCTGCTGTCGAGTGGCCGATAAGCAAATTGTGATAGCGACGAGTATAGCTTATAATTGCATTATTTATATGTTCACCGCCGCTGCGAATACTGGTTGCGTAGGCCATGCCGTTCAATGAAATGATCGCAACTTCTGTTGTGCCTCCACCAATATTCACGATGATGGAAGCTACAGGAGCACTGACAGGAAGACCAGAAGCAATAGCAGCAGCCATTGGCGCCTCGATTAGTGCAACCTTGCTTGCACCCGCAGACTCAGCTGCCTTGAGGATGGAACCACGCTCAGTCTTGGTTGACCCCAGTGGTACCGCAATAATTACGTCGAGAGGACGGAATAATCTGCGCGGACCAATCGCTATTTTTATAAAATGTTTTAAAAGTTCGTCAGCAAAATACTGATCGGCAATTACACCATCATTTAAAGGCTGTACTACTTCAATGCCCTGAGGCGATTTACCTTGATATGGTGCAGCATCATTGCCAAGAGCTATAATCTTTAACGCACCGTTCATGTTCCGTTTTATTGCCACAAGACTAGATTCAACAACGAGATTATCTTCACCCTTAACAAAAATACGCGTATTAGTTGTTCCTAGGTCAATCGCTATTTCACGGGCCAATCCTAGAAATCGGCTTCTTTTACTTTTCCAAGACTTCGATACGCTTTTAATACTGCCGATTTCACTATGCGCTTCGTCCAATTCATTTGTTCCGTGAAACAGAAAATCAGTCCCATGAACCAACTCAAGTGTAACGCCGACAGAAAGCGCAAATTGCTGCAGAGACTTCTTAAGATTTTTCTCCGCTTCTATCGATCTCAAGCGCTCAACGAGATCGATTCTATGAATTGCTCTATATCCTCCGTCTCCAAGCGATCGCACTTCAAAAAAACGAATCAGTTCATCATCTGGCTCTAACCCGATTTTGTGAGCCAAACGGCGCAGTTCGAGCGAGATGCCCGATCGCATCACCGTTTCGCAAAAGGCAAGCTCCCCGCTCAGATCTCCAAGCTTCTGCTTCAAAAACGCATTTGCGCGACGACCGATTTCTGGTGAATTCGGATCACCGCTTGCCAGCGCAAGATCCAAAAGTGAAAGTGGTGCCCGAGCGAAGAGTTGCTCACGATGATCCGCTAACTGGCTTAAAATCGCGTTAGGCGTCCCTACAAAGGGGCGGCCGTTCCATTCAAATACGTCATGCCAAGGACTCCCCTCGGTAACTATTTTTCCACTTTCGAATTCACTAACACGATCATCTTCGTAAACATCAAAATCCGCTATTGCCGACGTGCGGTCGCCATCAATTTCAGAAATTGCTCGGTACCAAACATTTCCCTTTCGCCCATGTGGCTGAAAAAGTGGCAAAGCCAGCCCATGTTTAGCTAAGGGTACGAACGCGCTGAGCGACATCTCTTCGGAGGAATCTGTCAAAGGTCCAGCCCCTGCTTGATGTACCAGCTCCTTGCGATTTCCATAAGGTCTTTTTGAAATTCGTTAGGCGCACGATTGGGTTGCCAATCGTAGAACTCTATCTCGGCGCCGAACGATTGGAGCCGAGCTAGAAAAACGTCGTTCTCCTCCACAAACTGTTTAGGCAGAATGACAAACTTGAGATAGTTAGGGAGATCGACATTATGATCGGTAGTGAGTTCCAAACTCGAAGCTCGTTTATCATGGGTATTGCTTCCTTCAACTCCCATTCTTGCTATGTCGAGATAACTACCCCCTACGAAGTCGTGAACTTTAATCTCATCGACAAGTGCGCTGCGTAACCGTCCATCATAGTAGTCTGTAAGATTTCCGAACGCCCATGATATGAAGTTGCTTACTCCCGCATGGTTAGAGTCAAGAGCGTAGTCATCGAGCGGTATGTCCGGATTGGCCTGATCAAAAAAAGAGCCCGAAACTGCCGCCCCGGTGTCGAAGGGGTATACATGATAAGGCGTTTCGACTGATTGAGAGCTAAATATGAATGCCGCAGGAAAAGCAGACACTCGATGGTTGGGCGTATCGCCACCTTTGCGTAAGTAGGCCGGCCTCAGAACAAAGAAATAAATCAGCGGCTTGGAAAATTCTCTGCAGAAGTTAGTTACCAGCTTGCCTTGGTTGACAATTTCGTTCGCGCACCAAACCGAAGTTGCATGCACCAAAGGTAGTGCCGATGGCACATTTTCAGCGCCACTGCGGCCTCGCAGAGGCCGGTGATATTGATTTCCTATTCGACGTTTCATTCCGCGCCGAGATATGCGAACCATTTGTTGCCCCTGTTCCAAATACTTGTTGTTTGTATAGCCCGAGTCAATGGTGGGGCAAGGAATTACGGGATCATGATGACAGGTTACTTAACCCCTAATCTCAACACTCGTAGCGCAAACCATCCGCAAAGCCGAGAACACGCAATAGCCTATCCCCGTTTTGCGCTTCGCACTCCCCCATCACTCCAACTGCTTAATCCCCATCCGCTCCAACTGCTCGGGCGGAAAGGCGCCGTTGCGGGCGTCTCGCTCCGCTGCTTCGCGGATCGCATCCCAATTTTGTTTGCCATACAGTATTTCGCACGCGGCGCACTTTTGCCCTTCGGTCGCCTATGGCCCCGGGGACAGCCAGATTTAGGGGCTGCAAGGATGGATGGCAAATAATAACTATATATATCAATATATTATACCAGAATCCGCGCATTCACCCCTATCGTCACGCCGCCTTTTCTTGGTGTCAGTTTTGTCAGTTTCGCCCCTCAGCCACCTCGCCGCCACGGTCACGCTGCGGCGCGCGTCCGCTCCTCCCAATCGCCTCCATTTTATCCCTGCGGCTTCTGGGAAGGCTCGATTTTGGCCGTCGCTCATCAAAAGCGTTGCAAGCCGCTGTGCAGTCAATAAGAGTGCCGTCACGACATAACCAATGGGCCAAAACGAGGGAGAGAGCGTTTGCGGCATATCGCGATTATCGGGTCGGGGCCTGCGGGCTATTATACAGCAGAGGCGGCGCAAAAGGCGTTTGGCGACGATGTGCGGGTGGACATAATCGACCGCTTGCCCGTGCCCTTTGGCCTGATCCGCTTTGGCGTGGCCCCCGACCATCAATCGATCAAGGCGGTGTCGCGGCGGTATGAGGCGACGGCCTTGTCTGACAATGTCCGCTTTGTCGGCAATGTGACGGTGGGGGCGGATGTCTCGATTGAGGAGCTACAGGGGCTGTATGACGCGGTTGTGCTGGCCACCGGCGCGCCCAATGATCGGCGGCTGGGGATCGACGGGGATGATCTGCCCGGCGTCTATGGCAGCGCGGCCTTTGTCGGCTGGTATAACGGCCATCCCGATTTTGCCGAGCTAGACCCGCCCTTTGACGGCAAGCACATCGTGGTCATCGGCAACGGCAATGTCGCGCTGGACGTAGCGCGGATCTGTTCGAAAACGCGGGGCGAGTTTGCGGGCTCGGATATCGTCGCGCATGCTCTGGACGTTTTGGAGGGGGCGAAGACCGAAAGCGTGACGATATTGGGCCGTCGCGGGCCGCATCAGATTGCGATGACGCCAAAGGAGCTGGGCGAGCTGGGCCATTTGTCACGCGCAACGCCGGTGGTGGAGCGCGGCGACTTGCCGGAGATTGAGGCCGACGCGCTGCTCGAGCCCGGCATGCGCAAATCGGTGACGCATCTGCGCGAGTTTGCGGCCATTCCTGAGAGCATCCATGCGGATAAAGACATCCGCATCGAGTTTGATTTCTTCGCCGCGCCCGTACGGATCGAAGGCGAGGGCAAAGTCGAGCGCGTCGTCATCGAACGCACACGGCTGGACGAAAATCTGAAAAGCGTGCCCACGGGGGAAACTTATACGATCCCCGCCAGCATGGTCGTGGCGTGCATTGGATATCAAACGCCGCCGATTGAAGGTGTGCCCTATGAACACGGGCGGGGCCGCTTTGCCAGCGACGAGGGGCGGATATTGCCCGGCCTGTATTGCGTCGGCTGGGCACGGCGCGGGCCGACGGGAACGATTGGCACCAACAAGCCCGACGGCTTTGCCATTGTTGAGTTGATCGCGTCGGATATCGGCGGAGGCGACGGAAAAAAGGGGCGCGCGGGCCTAGACGATTTGCTCGATCAACGCGGGGTGCAGGTGGTCAAATTTTCCGATTGGAAGAAAATCGAGGAAGCCGAAGCCGCAAGAGCAAGGGACGGCGCGCCGCGTGAGAAGTTCGTGACGGTGGAGGATATGATTAAAGCGAGTGGGTGAGGGGAACGCGCCGAGTGGTGACGCTTTAACTTTGCCGAGAACCTTAAATTCGCCCTGCCGCCAATATCGGACCAGTTTTCTTCGACTGAACGATGACCACCGTTTTCCAAGCCGCGTCGCGCTTTGCCGGTACTTTGAACGTGACCGCTTTGCCGCTCCAGCTGCCAAGCGTTGTCAGTTGCCGCACGATGTTATTATGTGGCAGTTTTTTCCCGCCATTCTCTCCGGCGCGGATGGCGACTAGCTGGCTGCGCGGGTCGTAATCGATCAGCACTATGTCTGCGCTGCCTTTGCCCGCACCGATCGTAACGGAGCCGTTGGCGGCTGTGATCGGGGGTGATTTGCCTAGGCGCGCGGCTTTCGCGACAGCGCCGTTCAATTCGCCATCGCCATTGCCAACAATAGCTGTTTTGCCATTCAGCACCACTTGCGGGGTATAGACGCTGTCGTTTTTCAGCGCGGCGGCATAGGCATGTTGCCGGTCGGTATAGGCTGGGTCCGCAAAGGTGTCTTTCCAGCCGAGCCGATCCCAATAGGTGACGGCAAAGCTGAGCGCGATCACGTCGCTGCGGTCTGCAATCGCGTTCAACGCGGCGTTGGCGGGTGGGCAGGATGAGCAGCCTTGGCTTTGATATAGTTCGACCACAACGGTGCCTGTGTTGGCGTTGGTTGCAGCCTTTACCGGCTTTTCAGCTGCTGCCTGTGCGACGGGTTGGCCGCAGCTTCCCAGCATCAACAGCGCCGGGAACGCCACAAAAATGGGAGAGAGTATTTTCATCGGCGCAGGCCCCTTCATAATGGGTTCGCGCGGATTTACCTGTTGGTTACAAACACCCCGTTGCAATTTGCAACCATGTTAGTAAGCTGCATTTAAGCGGCCAGTTAAACTGGCAAGAGGAGAGCAGGACAATGGCACTAGACGATCCAAAACCCGACTTTGATGTGTTGATTGTTGGCGCTGGGCTTTCTGGAATCGGTGCCGCTGCCCATTTGACGATGCAGTGCCCGAATAAGAGCTTTGCGATTCTGGAACAGCGCGCGGACATGGGCGGAACATGGGATCTGTTCCGCTATCCGGGCATTCGATCGGACAGCGACATGCACACTTTGGGCTATCGGTTCAAACCATGGCTGCATGAAAAGACAATCGCCGATGGTCCGTCGATCTGGGACTATGTCCACGAAACCGCCGATGAATATGCGATCACATCGAAGATCAAATTTCGTCATCGCGTAATTTCTGCCGATTGGTCGAGCGCATCCGCGCGCTGGAAAGTGACCACAAAGCATGAAGATACTGGCGAGGAGCATATCTACACCGCAAATTTCGTGTTCATGTGCGCTGGCTATTATGACTATGACAAAGGCTATCGGCCCGAATTCCCAGGCGAAGCGGATTTCACGGGCCAGATTTTGCACCCGCAGCATTGGCCAGAAGGGCTGGATTACACCGGCAAGAAAGTCGTCGTCATTGGCTCTGGCGCCACCGCTGTCACGATTGTGCCGGTGATGGCGCGACAGGCGGCGCATGTTACGATGTTGCAACGCACGCCAACATGGATGGTTTCACAGCCAGCGATTGACCCATTTTCCAAGGCTGTCCGCAAAATCCTACCTGAAAAGGCGGCTTATGCGTTGACGCGGTTTAAGAATATCTGGTGGCAGCGGATTGTGTATAAACGGGCGCGGTCGCAACCGGCAAAGGTCGCCGAAACTTTGCTTGGCATGGCGCGTAAAGAGCTGCCTGCTTCGGTTGACCTCGATAAACACTTCACCCCGCCTTATGGTCCGTGGGAACAACGGATGTGCCTGATCCCCGATAGCGATATGTTTAAGGCAGTGTCCGATGGCAGTGCAGAGGTGGTGACCGATCATATCGACCACTTCACCGCGACGGGTATCAAGCTGAAATCGGGCAAAGAGCTGGACGCCGATATCATCGTGACCGCGACGGGGCTGAATTTGGTGACTTTGGGCAAAACGGCACTCAGCATCGATGGCAAGCCAACAAAGCTGTCGGATCATTTCAACTATAAAGGCGTGATGTTCAGCGATGTTCCCAATCTCGCCAGCGTATTCGGTTACATCAACGCCAGCTGGACATTGAAAACTGACATTGTCGCGGATTATGTTTGCCGCCTGCTGAAAACAATGGATGCCAAAGGCGCAACAATTGCCAATCCAAAACTTGGCGATACCAACATGCCGCGACTGCCGTTTGTCAGTGATTTTTCCTCGGGCTATTTTGCCCGCTCGATCGATAATCTGCCCGCCAATGGCGAACATCATCCGTGGCGCGTGTTGCAGGATTATAAGGCGGAGAAAAAGATCCTGACCAAAGATGCGGTGGATGATGGGACGTTGGTATTTTCCAATCCTTCAGCTGCGGTCGCGAATGATGCGGCGGCGTTAGTGGCAGCTGAGTGAAGTTGGCATCGACGTATTTAATACCGTTAGCCCTGAGCCTGTCGAAGGGCGTCCCGCAGCCATAAACCAAAGCTGTAACCTCAGGACGCACTTCGACAGGCTCAGCACTTACGGTTATTTTTGTAATGGTTAGTTAACCAGATCATTGTTCGAGCCATCAAATCTTAGCCAGCCCGTGCCGTTTCATTTTGGCGATAAAGGTTGTGCGCTGGATTCCCGCTAGTTCTGCGGCGGATGCAACAATGCCATTGCTGCGCAGCAATGCTTCGATCAGGAACAGCTTCTCCTCTTGCGCCAAATGCTGTTTCAGATCGAACCCGCTTTGCCGTAGCTGCTGTTCGCTATGCCCGCCCAACAGCCGCCGGACTTGCTCCGCCGAAACATTGCGCCCGCCGAACAGCCGGATCGCTTTGCTGGCAAAGTCACGCAGCGCGCGA
>JBEBKE010000077.1:0-11243 GCA_040079555.1 Sphingorhabdus sp.
GATTGGCTGATAAGGGCCTAAAATGAAGATTCATCCACTCATCACTGACAGCGCACAACTCGCCGAGTTTTGTGCGCGTTTGGCCAAATCCAATTTCGTTGCGGTCGACACCGAATTCATGCGGGAAAACACGTATTATCCCGAGCTGTGTTTGGTGCAAATGGCTGACGAGAACGAAGCGGCGGCGATCGATCCAAAGGCCGATGGGCTCGACATGACCCCGATGCTCGACCTGATTTGCAACAACGAGGACGTGCTAAAGGTGTTCCACGCGGGCGGGCAGGATATCGAGATATTCTATAACCTGACCGGCAAAACGCCGCATCCATTGTTCGATACGCAGATTGCGGCAATGGCGCTGGGGCAAGGTGAACAGGTCGGTTACTCCAATCTGGTCGAACTGTGGATCGGCATCCAACTCGATAAAGGCGCACGCTTTACCGATTGGTCGCGCCGACCACTGGACAAGCGGCAGATTGATTACGCCATCGGCGACGTAACGCATCTGTCAACGATATTCCCCAAAATGCTGGAAAAGCTGGTCAGCACGGGTCGCGGATTGTGGTTAGATGACGAGATGGAGCGTCTGGCCAATGCCGCCAACTACCACAACGAACCTGATAACGCGTGGAAACGCATCAAGGTGCAGTCGCGTAAGCCCGAAGTTTTGGGCCGATTGAAAGCCATGGGCGCGTGGCGCGAGCGTGAGGCGCAGCGCAAAAATATCCCGCGCGGGCGGATTATGAAGGATGAAACGCTGGCCGACATCGCCTCGCATCCGCCGCGCCATCAGGCCGAATTGCCCAAGGTGCGCGGGCTGTCGCCTGCATGGAAAGACAATGAAATCGGTGCGCGCTTGATCGCGGTGATTGCCGAGGCGGAACCCCTGCCCCGCGAATTGATGCCGGAACGCAATGGCAATGGCATTGGCGGCGGCAAAGAAGGCGCGTTGGTCGCTGACCTGTTGAAGCTCCTTCTCAAGATTCGTTCACGCGAGATCAATGTCGCGGCGCGCCTTATCACTCGCAGTGACGAGCTAGAGAGGCTGGCGGCGGGCGAACGCGAAGGACTGGAATTGTTGACCGGTTGGCGGTTTGAACAATTCGGCCGCGACGCGCTTGATCTGGTCGAAGGGCGACTGGCGTTCGCGGTTGTTAACGGCAGGCTGAAGATGACAAGGACAGCGGAAAATGAAGAGTAAAATCGCGTTGGTTTGTGTTGCTGCATTGGCCGCACCGACTTTAGCTGCCTGCATCCCCACACCCGATGTGACCGAAGCCTCGACCAACACAGCCGAGCGCACCGCATGCGACAGCAAAGCCGTGCAGAACTATATCGGCAAACGCTTTACCGCCGTTCTTGCCGAACAGATGCGTAAACAATCCGGCGCATCCTTGCTCCGTACTGGTCCAAAGGACGGTCCGGTCACGATGGATTATCGCGCCGAGCGGCTAAACGTATTTTACGACGACGCGATGCTGATCGCCATTATCAACTGCGGTTGATTAGGTCAACCAAACTGCCGCCTTTGCTTTGGTTGCAAGCCAGACTAAAGCGACTGCAATGACCAGCACCAGCCCCTGCAACCCGTAAACCGTCCCGTTGACTAAGCCTGTGTCCGGCGCGAGTGCAAACAGCCAGATATCCTGCGCAATCACACCCAGCAGCGACAGCCAAAGCAAAGGCACTGCCCAGCCTTTGCGCAATATCAGGGCCAAGCAGCCCAAAGCACCCAGCCAAACCGCCACCGCCGTCGCGCCCACGGCCCAGACCGGACGCGCCACCACCATCGCCTTTTCGGCATCGCTCATTTTGGCAATATCGGCTGCGGAAAGCATCGCATCGGACAGATAGGCCGCACAGCCCATCAGGTTCCACAGCAGTGCTATGATGACGACTGGTAAAAACCATTTTGGTGCAACTGACATAGAAACCTCCCCTTTTCCGTTAGGGCAAGGCTAGTCGGGAACGCATCCATTGTAAACGCCGTTAGGTGGCCCCCAACAAACCGCGCACCAATGGTAAGGTAATCGCACTGCCCTCTGCCAGCGCCACTGCATTGGCCTGTCGCGCCAGTTCCTCCAGCGCTGCATGGCTGCGCTCTACGCGCTTTATGACATAGCTGAGTGCCTCTGGCCCAATCGAGGTGCCGCGATCGTGCAAATGTTTCAGCAGCAACTGCCCGGCAAGTTCATCATCGGGCGCAGCAATCTCCAGCAATTGCGATGCGCCAAGCCTTGACCGCAAATCGGCCAATTGCACGTTCCACTCGGCGGGCGCTTTGGTCGATAGCATCAGGATTGATTGCCCGGCATCGAGCGCCGCGTTCCAGCGGTGAAAAAGCGCCTCATCAGCCAGCGTGTCAGCATCGTCGATCACTTCACCGCCCTGCCCCGCAAAATAGCGTGCCATCAGGCTTTTGCCCGAACGCGGCGGGCCGATCAGGATTGCGCAATGCCCCGGCCATGCGGCGTGGTTACCAAGCGCCGCAAACGCGTCCGCATTGGACGCGGTAATGATGACGCTATCCGATCCGCCAGTGCGGAGCTTATCAAGAGGTAATGCGATTTGTTGCATGGAAGTTATGTTTTCTAAACCGTTAGTGCTGAGCTTGTCGAAGCACGTCTCGCCGATGAACGCCGTTCACCTTCGGTGGCCTTCGGCTCGACAGGCTCAGGGCTATCGGTTTTCTATAAATTCTATCGTATCCCGCGCGAAGCCAAGGCAGATTGCAAGGCGGCAGGATCGCCTTGATAACTCACGCGCATCACCGATGTTCCGCCCAAAGCAAGGCTGGTGGTCACAACCGACTTCACACCGGGAATACCGCGAATCGCGGCCTCGGCACGGTCAACCGCTTCTGGATTGGGTGTTTTCACTTGCACCGTAATCGTCACTGATTGCGACTGCACCGGCGGAGGAGGCGGTGCATCGTCCTTGGCATCATCCTTGCCCTTATCATCAGGCAAATCTTCCATGACGCGGTCTATCGGGTCGACGGGTTCGGCGGTGAGTTCCGGCGCAGCTGCTTCGGCCTCTGCTTCCAATTCTTCCAAATCTTCTTCGTCAATTTCTTCGAGCAACAACGTCGCCTCAGCGCGCAAACGGCCAGCAAGAAAGCCTTGTTGATACAGCTGATCAATTTTCACAACGCCTTCGTTCATCATCGCCGGAATGCCCTTGGCGTCATCGGCGCGCAAAGTGAAGCTGCCCAGATAGCGGTTTTCGGGGCCGTAACGCGCCGAGAATTTGCCCACAATCGGCCCGCCCGGCCATTGCCGTTCCAACCGGACAATTGGATAAAGCACGTCCGCTGCGCCAAATTGATCGAAAATCACACGCCACCAATTGCGGCTGCGGCGGTCAAGCTGCCCCGCGTTCAGCAACAGCGATTCGCTGCCACCACCAAAGGGACGCACATAATCGATCCGGCTATCGGCGGTGCGGAACTTCGCCCATGAATTTTGCCACGCGGTCTGCCGTTCAAACACAATCGGTGCGCCGCCGGTGACCATCACGGGGATGACCAGCATCGGCGCCGATTTGCGGCCAATGCCTTTAACGCCCAGCAATTGCCCTGCCCGCGCGCGGTCAAACGACACGCCAAGCTTTGCAACATAGCGGCGCGGACCGATCTGTTCCTCTTGGACGATAATCGCTGAAACAATCCCGTCGAGCGTACCATCGGCCAGTTTCGCGCCAGCACCATTATGGGTCTTTGCCCATAATGCGCTCCACGCTTTACGCTGCGCCTCTTGCCAACCGGCAAGCCGCGCTTCTTCGGCATTTTTGCCGGTGGTGTTGACCAGAATGTCGATGACTTCAAAATCACCGGTGGAGGCAATCGGCGAAATCCCGCGCTTTGGCCCTTCAATCTGGGCATGCACCAACGCCGCGCTTCCAAGCAGAAGCGGCGTGATCAACAGCCAGTTGCGCAGTGTCTTTTTCGGCAATACCCTCATCGCCGGCCCTTTTGGCGACTTATGAATGGAAATCCAAGGGGGAAGTCGCTAGCGGCGGTAAAATGAGCGATAATGAATCCTATACCTACGCCAAGGCTGGCGTTTCCATCGAAACCGGCAATGCCTTGGTGCGCGCAATTGCGCCGCTGGCAAAGGCGACACGGCGCGCAGGGGCCGATGCGGACCTTGGCGGATTTGGCGGCTTTTTCGACCTGAAAGCGGCGGGGTTCAGCGACCCTTTGCTCGTTGCCGCCAATGACGGCGTGGGAACCAAGCTGAAACTCGCCATCGAATCGGGGCGGCATGACGGCGTCGGTATCGATCTGGTTGCGATGTGCGTGAATGATTTGATCGTGCAAGGCGCAGAGCCACTTTTCTTCCTCGATTATTACGCCACCGGAAAGCTGGATAACGACGTCGCTGTTGCCGTGGTCGCCAGCATTGCTAAGGGCTGCAAGCTGGCAGGCTGCGCGTTAATCGGCGGCGAGACGGCGGAAATGCCCGGCATGTACAGCGAAGGCGATTATGACCTTGCCGGATTCTGCGTGGGTGCAGTCGAACGTGACGACGTGCTGACAGCGGACAAGATCGCCGATGGCGATGTCATCCTTGGGCTGGCGTCGTCGGGTGTCCACTCCAACGGTTTCTCACTGGTGCGGCGTTTGGCCGCGGACAAAGGCTGGAAGCTTGACCGCCCTGCTCTGTTCGACATCGATACATTGCTGATCGACGCTTTAATGGCCCCGACACGGATCTACGTAAAGTCGCTGTTGCCCTTGGTGCGCAGCGGCAAAGTGCATGCGATGGCGCACATTACAGGCGGCGGTTTGCTGGAAAACATTCCGCGCATTTTGCCCGATGGTCTGCATGCGCATGTTGATGCGGATAGCTGGGCTCTGCCGCGATTGATGGCGTTCCTGCAAGCACAGGGCAACATCGAACCCGAAGAAATGGCGCGCACCTTTAACTGCGGTATCGGCATGGCGGTCGTGGTGGCCGAGGGCGATGTTGACGCGGCTGTTGCGGAGTTGACGGCGGCGGGCGAGACTGTGTTCCGGATTGGGCATATAGCCGCTGGCGACAAGGGTTGCACCGTGACGGGTTCGGATGAGACGTGGAGTGCGAAGGGTAACTGGAGCGCGACGCATGTTGGCTAAAATCCTCTCCGAGCTTGCCTCGGGGAGGTGGCAGTGCGCAGCACTGACGGAGGGGGGCGCTCGCAAGAGCGCCAGCTACGCTGGCGGCCCCTCCACCATCCTCCTTCGCTACGCTGCGGAGGACGGTCCCCCTCCCCCAGCAAGCTGTGGGAGGATAAAGTGACCAAATCAAAAATCGCGGTCCTGATTTCCGGCAGCGGAACCAATATGGCGGCTTTGCTGTACGCAGCCAAACAGCCCGATTGCCCCTATGAAATCGCGCTGGTCGCCAGCAATAATCCCGACGCGGCGGGTTTAACCCTTGCCAAAGCAGAGGGCATCGCAACCTTCGCGCATCCGCACAAAGGCCTGACGCGAGAGGCGCATGACGAAATCATGCACGAAGCGATCATCGCCGCCAAAGCAGATACTATCGCGCTCGCGGGCTATATGCGCATCCTGTCCCCCGAATTCGTCGGCAAATGGAGCGGACGGATGCTCAATATCCACCCCAGCCTGTTGCCGCTATATAAAGGCCTGCACACCCACGACCGCGCGATTGCGGCAGGTGACAGCCACGGCGGGTGCAGTGTGCATCTGGTGACGCCCGAACTCGACGACGGCCCAATCCTTGGCCAAACACCGGTTGCGATTATCCCCGGCGACACCGCCGACACCCTCGCCGCCCGCGTGCTGATCGCCGAACATCAACTCTATAGCCGCACGCTGGCGGACTATGTCAGCCGCGCTTCATCGCCCGACTATTTGATCGCCCAAGTCCGCGACCGCGCAATGGCTCTGCCCGAAGCCGACGAAGTTACCAGCCACGGCATGCCGTGTTTCGGCATCATCAAAGGCAAAAAATTCGCTTATGTCTCCAACGACCATCACGGAGACGGCAAAGTCGCGTTGCTGGTGAAAATCAGCGGCGTTGAAGAGCAATCCATGCTGATCGACAGCGACGCAGACCGATACTACCGCCCGCCCTATTTCGGTGACGGCTGGATCGGCATTAGGTTGGATTTAGGCGACACCGATTGGGGCCATATCGGCGAATGGCTAGCCAAAAGCTGGCGCGCGGTTGCGCCGAGGAAGTTGGCCGCGATGATGGATTTGGTGGGGGATTTTTAGGTGTTTCGACCACGAGCGATAGTCCTTAGCAACTGGCCCAGTTTGATTGTCATTTCTATTGGGATCATAACCTGTTTGAGTGGCTGCCAAGCTCCTGACATCGATGTTTCGGTTACTGTCACAAATGGACGAGCAACAGTGAGACTCGAACAGAGCTGGGGCTTGTTCAGCAAATCTAAGCCGCCGTGTATTGATCTGATTGAACTGACTGAAAACCTTCCGACGGGTGAACAGAAAGGTCGTTGGCAAGCAAAATCACCTGAAAATGTCCAGTGCTTGGACGTATCGAAATTCGCGTTGGGAACAGCACCGCAGGGATTCAGGACCACAATCCCCTTCGAAGCGTTGGCACAGAAAAGAAGTTTCACGCTTACTGTTCTTGGAATCGGAGACGGAGAAAGTAGATTTGTTCTTTGACTGCTTCTGACGTGCGCCTCTGACCTCCCCGCGTCAACACTCACTGCAACTTACCCTCTCCAGTGGGAGAGGGTACGAAGCCTTATTAGCGGAGCGAATTAGGCGGAGTTGGTGAGGGGTTGTGGGCTATCGATAGGGCACAACCCCTCACCCAGCTTCGAGTAAGCAGCAAGCTGCTAACTCTGCGCAACCCTCTCCCACTGGAGAGGGGAAAGTTCACCCAATCTCCCCCGCATCCACAACCGGCCTGCTCTCCCGTGTCCCGCGATAGCGCGCGTCGGGTTCGCTTTCGCCGGGGGAGATGATGACGTGGTCGTCATACACCTCCAGCAAGGTACCGACAAAGGGGAAGTCGGCTAGGCTGCCCGTCACGCGATAGCTGACCATGTCGCCGACCTTGAATGTCGCTTCGTCAAAGTTGAATGCGAATGGGCAATCTTCGCCCTCTCCCATGCCGATCATTTTTGTTCTCCTAGCTTAGCCCGTCCGAAAACTCATAAAACAAAATATATCCAATCATAAACTTCGTCATTCCCGCGAAGGCGGGAATCCATCACCGGCACTGTAAATTTCATCGGCGGGTGATGGACCCCCGCCTTCGCGGGGGTGACGAATAGTGAAATTTGCTAATGTTAAGACAAGCCCCACCCCAACCCCTCCCCTAAAGAGGAGGGGCTAAGGTTTGTAAAGCTTTGACCTTACCCCTTGCCTCTCCGCGCGATTTCAAGGATTATCCCCCAATCACAGGGAGAAACCGTCATGGCAAAATCAATCGGTATCGCAATCGCCGCAATCATGGCGGTCACCGCCAGCGCGCACGCCGCGCCCGCCAAGCAAATCCCGCCAAAGGATGAATGCCTAGCCATCGACGGCTATTTCGACCTGCGGCAGAATTTTGAGGGCATCGTCAAACGCCGCGATGCAAAGGCGTTGCTAGCAATGGTGTCGCCCGCGATTAGCTGGAACTTTGGCGGCGAGCCATCGAGTAAAGAGGCATTTGCCAAGAACTGGAAGCTGGAGACAGGCAAAGCCTCCCCCATTTGGACGGAGCTCGACCAGATTGTTCGGCTGGGCTGTTTCTCCCAAGGGCCAGACAACCCGACGATGCCGCACTTCTTTGGCCAAGATACGGGCGCACAAAGCCCCGGCGGATCGGCATTGGTCCTCGGCCCTGCCGTCAACCTGCGTGCACAACCGACCACCGCCAGCGCGTCGCTGCGCAAAATCAATTGGGAAGTGGTAACCACCGTTGAGGTCAGTGCCGATGAATTGTGGACCAAAGTGCAAACCGCCGATGGCAAAACCGGTTTTGTCCGCAACGATTATCTGCGCGGCGATCTGGATTACCGGATCGGGTTTGAGCGTAAATATAAAGGCTGGGTGATCAGCTTTTTCATCGCGGGGGATTGAAGCCCCTCTCCAGTGGGAGAGGGTTGCGCAGACTTGCAAGCTCGCTTGCTAGTCGAAGCTGGGTGAGGGGTTGTGCCCTGTCGAGAACACCCAACCCCTCACCAACTCCGCCTAAGCGCAAGCGCTAAGGCTTCATATCCTCTCCCACTGGAGAGGATAAATTCCTCAGCCAACAATCTCTTCAGGCGTAAAGAAATAAGCGATTTCAATCGCGGCATTTTCATCGCTGTCCGAACCGTGCACGGTGTTCGCTTCAATGCTTTCGGCCAATTCGGCGCGGATTGTACCGGCGGCAGCGTCTTTGGGGTTAGTCGCACCCATGATGTCGCGGTTGGCTTGCATGGCGTTTTCGCCTTCAAGCACTTGCACAACCACAGGACCGGAAATCATGAAATCAACCAGTTCGCCAAAGAAAGGGCGTTCTTTGTGCACAGCGTAAAAGCCTTCGGCTTGTTCGCGGCTCATGTGGATGCGCTTTGATGCGACAACGCGCAGACCCGCTTCTTCCAGCATTTTGGTGACGGCGCCGGTCAGGTTGCGACGCGTGGCGTCTGGCTTGATGATCGAAAAGGTGCGGGTAACCGCCATGATAATGCTCCATATTTTGGGGGATGATTAGATTGGCCGCGCCATTAACCGGCGCAGTCCAATGTGGCAACCGGCTATTTAGGTCGTTAGTTTTTACTGCCACCCATAATCATCGCGGTTGTTTTGCCATCTTCGCCCGGCGTGACCGTAACCGCCAGATTGCCGCCATCGGCACTTTCTGCAGAGAACATCGTCATTTCACCCTTATCCGACTTGGTCGTTGTTTCGGTTTGGACTTTCATCCCGCGTTTAATCGCCTCGGCTTTGTAAAAAGCGACGACGTCCGTTGCAGACGCGCTGGAAACAACCGTGGCCATTCCGCCCATGCCTTTGGCATCGCCGCCGCTGAATGCGCCTTTTACCTCTGCGCCCGGATAAACGGGCATTCCCATCGGCAGGCCTTGTTTGGCCGCATCGGCGCCAAAGGTAATTTTGCCCTCTTCGCCGTCTTTGCCTTCGAACGTGATCGTGCCGTTTTCTGAATCATTGTCGCCATCGGCGGTGATTTTGATTTCCTTGCCATCGTCGGTTTTGACGGTGGTGCTTTTGTCATTGCTGCACGCAGAGAGCGCCAAAACAGCGGTCAGTATAATCAAGCTACGCATCGATATTCTCCTTCAATATGATCTGGCGATTATGGCCCCTGCCGCCATTTTCCGCCGTCTTGTTTCCAATAACGCCGCTCCACGCCCTCTTTGTCTTTTAGGCCGCGCCACGCTTCGCGCGCTTGGTCGGTGCATTCGGGCGGGAACAAATAAAATGCGCGGTCAAAGGACAAAGCCTCGTCGCGCCACTCGCCATCCGCCATCGCCACCAGCCGCGCCGAATTTTCAGCGGCGGTGGTGTGCGACAACAGGATCGGCTGCTCAGCCTCATTGCCCTGCCCCGCAACATCATGCGCAAGGAAGCTGTCGGGCTTCCACGCCCATAACGCGGTGGAGATGGCTTTCAGCTGCTCGGCATCATTACTGACAATTAGCAAACGACGGCCTTCCTCCAGCACCTTGTTCGCGATGGGCGGCAACACGTTGTGCGCCGGGTCACGGGTCAGCTGGTAGAAATCAACTTGCATCAGCCAACCCGTGCAACCAACGCTTAGTCACATAAAAGCCCACCAATTCGGTCAGCATGAAGAGCAGAAATATCTGCGGAAGGCCTTGGATACCGATATAGAAAGCAAGCAGAGCAACAACGCAAAGGCGAGCCACATTATTGATGAGATGGATCCAGCTTTCATCCGATTTCAGCATGATCACATTATAGGCAACGCCAAAAATACCCGCCAGATTGACGAAGAAAAAAGCATTGGCGGGGAAGTTTATTGGCCCGCCGCCAAGCTCCGCCAAAGCGTTCAGATAACTCAAAGCGGCAAGAAACTGCGTGCTAACCCACGGCAAAGCCATTGCCGCACAAACCACAAGATCGATGCAAATCAGCAGTTTCAAAAATGCGGGTTTGTGCAAAACCTATCCCTCATAATTATCCGCAACGAACCGGTCGAGCAGCTTCACGCCATAGCCGGTCGCGCCCTTGGCCCAGGTTGGCCCATCCTTGTCGGCCCAGACCGTGCCCGCGATATCAAGATGCGCCCATTTGACGCCGTCTTGAATGAAACGGCCCAAAAATTGCGCTGCTGTAATCGAACCCGCATCACGCGGACCGACGTTTTTAATGTCTGCAATCGGCGAATCGATCAGCTTGTCATAGGCAGGGCCAATCGGCATCCGCCACAGCTTGTCACCGCTGGCAGTTCCGGCTGCGGTCAGCTTGCCCGACAAATCGTCGCTGTTGGAAAAGAGCCCAGCGTGTTCTTTACCCAGCGAAATGATGATCGCGCCGGTCAATGTCGCCAGATCGATGATCGTGTCAGGTTTATACGTCACTTGCGCCCAATGCAGCGCATCGCATAGCACCAGTCGCCCCTCGGCATCGGTGTTGATGACTTCGATCGTTTGGCCGTTCATCGATGTGACCACGTCGCCGGGACGTTGCGCGTTGCCATCGGGCATGTTTTCAACCAGCCCACAAACGCCGACAACATGCGCCTTGGCTTTACGACCCGCGAGTGCCTTCATTGTGCCAGCAACCGCGCCTGCGCCGCCCATGTCCCACTTCATATCTTCCATACCAGCGGCAGGTTTGATCGAAATGCCGCCGGTGTCAAAGGTCACGCCTTTACCGACAAACACTAGCGGTTTCTCCTGCGCGCCGCCTGTGCCGTCCCATTTCATCACCAGCATCCGTGCAGGTTTGCGTGAACCCTGCGCCACGCCGAGCAACGCACCCATGCCAAGCTTCGCCATTTCGGCATCATCGAGCACCGTGATTTCAACGCCCAGATCAGCCAGATGGCGGCAACGATCCACAAAGCTTTCGGGGTAGATGATATTGGCAGGTTCGCTGACCAATTCTTTGGTCAAAGAAACTCCATCGGCGATCGCGGCAAAGCTGGGCCATAGGCCTTCGGCGTCCGCAGGAGCGCCAACAAGCGTCAGGCTGGTGACCGAAGGCTTTGATGTCTCGGCCAGCTTTGTGCGATATTTATCGATCCGCCAGTTGCGAAGCGTTGCGCCATAGGCGGTCTCTGCTGCGGCCTTTG
>JBEBKE010000078.1:0-11072 GCA_040079555.1 Sphingorhabdus sp.
CCGAAGATACCGATGCGATTGCCGCCAAATATGGTGCGGTTGGTACGGAAAAGTCGGTCAAATATGCGCTGGAGGCAGCGAAATATCAGGGCGTTGTTGGCCTGTCCGCAGCGACAAAGCGAAAGCTGGATATCTTGCGCGGTGGCATAGTTCTGCCAGCGCCGACAACCGAGGGGGCCGCGACCGAACTCAACGTAATCGCAACGAAGCTTGATTCTGCCTATGGTGCGGGCAAAGGCACGTTGCGTGGTCAACCGATCAACGGATCGGACATAGAGGCCGAAATGGGCACCAACCGCAACCCCGAAGAGCTAAAGGAAATGTGGGCGAGCTGGCACGACAATGTCGGCGGCCCGATGGGCGCGGATTACGCGCGCATGGTGGCTATCGCCAATGACGGCGCCAAAGAGCTGGGCTTTAAGGATACAGGCGCGATGTGGCGGTCTGGCTATGACATGCCCGCCGATGATTTTGCCGCGCTGACCGACAAGCTATGGATGGAGGTCAAGCCGCTCTATGACGAGCTGCACACCTTTACACGCAACAAGCTGAACGCGAAATATGGCGATGCGGTGCAATCCAAAACTGGCCCTATCCGCGCCGATTTGCTCGGAAATATGTGGGCGCAGGAATGGGGCGGGATTTATGATCTGGTTGCTCCCGCCGGTGCCGGAGAAATCGGCTATGACATTGGCGAATTGTTGAAGGTTAAGGGCAAGTCAGAAATCGATATGGTCAAAACGGGTGAGGCTTTTTTTTCCTCGCTCGGCTTTAATCCGTTGCCAGAAAGTTTTTATACACGATCGCAGTTTTTGAAACCGAAAGACCGCGAAGTCGTGTGCCATGCCTCGGCTTGGGACATTGATAACGTCGATGATCTGCGTATCAAAATGTGCATCAAGGTGAATACCGATGACTTTGTCACGATCCATCACGAGTTGGGGCATAATTATTACCAGCGCGCATATAACAAGCAGGATTATCTGCACCTAAACGGCGCGAACGATGGTTTCCACGAAGCCATTGGCGATGCCATCGCTTTGTCGATTACGCCTGATTATCTGGTCCAAATCGGGTTGCTCGACAAAGACAAAGTCCCCGGCGCGGACAAAGACACCGGATTGCTGCTGCGTCAGGCGATGGACAAGGTCGCGTTTCTTCCGTTCAGCCTGATCGTCGATAAATGGCGCTGGGGCGTGTTCGACGGCTCGGTGCCGACCGCGCAATATAACAAGGCCTGGACCGATCTGCGCCTGAAATATCAGGGCATCATTCCGCCGGTTGAACGGCCAGCGGGCGCGTTTGATCCCGGCGCGAAATATCACATTCCGGGTAACACGCCCTATACCCGCTATTTCCTCGCACGCATATTGCAGTTCCAGTTCTACAAGGCTGCTTGTGATGCCGCCGGATGGAAAGGCCCGCTGCATCGTTGCTCATTCTACGGCAACAAAGATGTCGGCGCAAAGCTGAACGCGATGCTAGAAATGGGCGCGTCAAAACCTTGGCCCGATGCGCTTGAGGCATTCACCGGCAGCCGCGAAATGTCTGGCAAAGCAATGATCGAGTATTTCAAGCCGCTGATGCTGTGGTTGAAGAAGGAAAATAAGGGAGCGAAAAAGGGATGGTGAAATCGGCTATTGCACTCGCCACGCTTCTCGCCTCCACCTCGCTGATTGCCGCTCCAGAGTCGCTCTCAAAAGTTGACACCACAAAAGGTGAAATCCTGCTTGAGGTGCAAGCTAACGGGGCGGTGATGTCTAGGATCGTCAAAGTGACGATTGCCTGTGACCTTGGCGCGTCAGGCTCGACAAAAGCCGATGCTGAGCAGGCCTTGCAGAAAAAGCAGCAGGTTGTGCGGCAAAATTTTGACGCGGCAGGGTTAGGAGGCGCATCGCTTGATTTTTCTGCACCGTCGACTGGCGCTAGCCGTTACGAATTTGCAACCGAGGCGGTCGCTGCCTCTGCGGCTGCCTCCGCAGCTGACGCTGCCGCCGATGCGATAAAGGCTGCTTCTGATGACCACTGGGAAAACAACAGCGTCGCCCGTAAGCAGCGCGTCGGAATAAGCGTCAGTTCGATGTCTGAAATGGAACTGGCGCGAAGCTTGTTCTCCGAAAGCGACTGCAACGAAGATTATAACTCCGTTAGACGGCCCAACATTGTTCTGGCTGATGTCGAAAACGCGAAAATCAAGGCCACTACGATGGCAATTGATTCGGCGAAGGCCCAAGCAGAACTTTATGCGTCGGCACTCGGCAAACGCGTCGTTCGCATTATCAGGGTTAGCGAGTCAGGAGCCATCAAGGAGTTTTTGGGAGCAGAGTCTGAATTCATACTTCAGGAAATGCGCAGCGACCGCAATCGGCAACAGCCGGTTTCGAATGAGATGCCGGTGACTGCGTCAATCGCGGTGGATTTTGTCCTCGGCCCAAAGTGATTTACCTAAACGGTGGTTCGTTAAACGCCCTTAGCTTCCGACTGTGCAGGCTATTCCCAGCCTCGCGCAGCAACTCACACGTCTGAATGCCAATCTGCAAATGCGCGGCGATGGCTTCTTCGTAGAAGCGGTTGGCTTGGCCGGGCAGCTTGATTTCGCCGTGCAGCGGCTTATCCGATACGCAGAGCAATGTGCCGTACGGGACGCGGAAGCGGTATCCTTGCGCGGCGATGGTCGCTGACTCCATGTCGATAGCAATCGCGCGGCTTTGTGAGAAACGCAGCGCGCTGTCGGTGTAGCGTAGTTCCCAGTTGCGGTCATCGGTAGTGACAACAGTGCCGGTGCGCATCCGCCGTTTCAGGTCCGCACCGCTGGTGCCGGAGACTTGCACTGCGGCTGCCTCCAACGCTTGTTGCACCTCGGCAATCGGCGGGATCGGGATTTCGGGCGGCAGCACGCGGTCTAGGATATTGTCGTCGCGCAGATAGGCGTGGGCAAGGACATAATCGCCAATCCGCTGTGTTTCGCGCAGCCCGCCGCAATGGCCGATCATCAGCCAGACCTCGGGGCGCAGCACCGCCAGATGGTCGCAGATATTCTTTGCATTGCTCGGGCCGACGCCGATGTTGACCAAAGTAATCCCCGCTTCACCCTCGGCCATCAAATGATAGGCTGGCATTTGGTGCTTGCGCCATGTGCTGTCGGCAACCAGCTGTGCATGGTCGTCGGTTGCTTCATCGATGTACAGCCCGCCCGCGCCCGAAAGCGCCGTATAGCGGCCTTTGCCAACCTGAGCCGCAGCCCAGCCAACGAATTCATCGACATAGCGGGTATAGTTGGTGAACAGGATATAGCGTTGAAAATGGTCCGCTGGTGTGCCGGTATAATGCTTCAACCGCGCGAGTGAGAAATCGGTGCGCAGCCCGTCAAACAATGACAAAGGCGCGCCATCTTCGTCGGGAAACAGCAGACCGTCAGCGGCTTCATCGCCGATATCGGCCAGTTCGGTTGCGGGGAAAAGTTTCGACAGTTGCGTAGGCGACACATCGCCGAGTTCGAGGCCGTCGAGGACATAAGGGAAGGGGATTTCCTGACGGCTAGTGCGGACTTCGATCTCGATGTCATATTGCGCGACCAACAGATCAATCTGGCTTTCCAGATAGTCCGTGAAAATTTCTGGACGGGTGATCGTTGTGCGATACGTTCCGGATTTCTCCAACCGACCAAAGGCAAGGTTCGCGGTCATATCGCGTTCTTCGCCCGCGTAGCGGATGATCAGTTCGGGATAGGCATAGGCGCCAGCAATGCGTGCTGAGGGGTCTGGGGCAGTCCGATCGTGCAGATATGCTGCCAAGTCGGTGCGAAGGCGCGTGACCGAAGCGTCATAATGTTCGGTGATTTGGCGGATTATATCTTGTGTCTGTTGAGTAGCCATGACGGCGATTTGTCCATTTCACGCGATTTGGCAAGCAAAAAGGGCGAAGTTTCCTCCGCCCTTTCAAGCATTGGCAGTCTCAACCGCCTAATGCCGCATCAATATTGCGGGTTTATGTCAAAGCTGTTCCAGCATGTGGTCAGCAGAGCTGACTTTGAAATCGCCCGGTGCTTCGACGTTTAGCTGTTCGACAACGCCGTCATTGACCACCATTGAAAAACGCTGCCCGCGTTTGCCCATACCAAAACCGCTGCCGTCCATGGTCAGGCCCAACGCTTCGGCAAAGTCGGCATTGCCGTCGGCGAGCATTGCGATGGTGTCTGATCCGCCCGCTTTGTTCCATGCACCCAAGACGAACGCATCGTTCACGGCGGTGCAGGCGATTTCGTCGATGCCCTTGGCTTTCAATTCATCGGCCTTTTCGACAAAACCGGGAAGGTGCTTTGCCGAGCAGGTTGGCGTGTATGCGCCGGGGACTGAAAACAGCGCAACTTTGCGGCCAGCGAAATAGTCAGAGGATTGCACTGGCACGGGGCCGTCTGCGGTGGCCTTAACCAGTTTTACGTCGGGAAGCGTGTCGCCAACTTTGATTGTCATAGTATCATTCCTTCGTTCCGGGAGTGGAGTTGCGCCTGCAATTCGGCACTGCTCTGCTCATGTCAAGCCGAGCTGTGCGAATTTCAAGTGACAGCGGAGAAAAATTCACGCGATTTCAGCGCAAGCTGTTGGTTAATTTCGCTTCACCATTGATCTTTAAAAAGCAGTAAACACATACGCTGCATCCCCCGGTTTCCAACGATAAATGTATTCAGGGGTTTTTGACATGAAACGAACAAGGAGACTGGCAGCGCTGTGTGCGCTTGCCGCTATGATAATGGCTTCACCGGCACAAGCGTGTTGGACCAATGCTGAACAAGACGCTGCTAAAGTCGCTAATTTGAACATGATGATGATGGTGACAGCATTGCGGTGCCGCAAAGGGCCTGATGATTTTCTGGCGGATTATAACCGCTTTGTGAAAAACAATAATCCGGTCATCGGCGCACAAAATGCTGCGGTGCGGTCTCATTTCGCGCGAATCAACGGTAACGGAAACGCCGATGCAGCGATGGACAAGTTCATCATCGGTATCGCCAATAGCTATGGTGGTGGCCATGACCGGTTGGGTTGCGGCGAGTTAAAACGTGTCGCTCAAAATTTGTCACGGGGTGGGCATAATGCGGGGTCGCTGTTGGCTATTGCCAGAGAAAGCGTCGACGCGGCTCCACTGTCCGGTGGTAATTGCCCGACGAACATCGCGTCGCGATAGCATATAAAGATTTCTTTATATTGCGATTGCGCCAGACGGAAATTCCGGTTAGGGGCGAGGCCTGTTAAAACCTAACCGGAGTTTTCCCGTGTCTGCTGATTATGTAATTGCCGATCTGGCCTTGGCCGAATTTGGCCGTGCTGAAATTAAAATTGCTGAGACCGAAATGCCAGGCCTTATGGCTTTGCGTGCGGAATATGGCGCGTCGCAACCATTGAAAGGCGCGCGCATCACGGGTTCGTTGCACATGACGATCCAAACAGCGGTGCTGATCGAAACGCTGACCGCATTGGGTGCCGAAGTCCGCTGGGCAACCTGCAACATTTATTCGACGCAAGACCACGCGGCGGCTGCCATCGCGGCAACCGGCGTTCCTGTGTTCGCGATCAAAGGCGAAACCCTTGCGGAATATTGGGATTATGTTGGCCGCATTTTCGATTGGGATGCCGACAATTCGGGCGACACGACTGCCAACCTCATCCTCGACGACGGCGGCGACGCAACGATGTTTGCGCTTTGGGGCGCGCGCGTCGAAGCCGGCGAGACTCTGTTTGAACCATCCAACGCCGAAGAAATCGAATTCGTTCGCGCACTGAATGCGTATTTGAAAGCAAAGCCCGGCTATCTGACCGCCAGCGTCAAAGCGATCAAAGGCGTGTCCGAAGAAACCACCACGGGTGTTCATCGCCTGTATCAGATCGCCAAGGAAGGCAAATTGCCATTCCCCGCGATCAACGTGAACGATAGCGTTACCAAGTCGAAATTCGACAACCTTTATGGTTGCAAAGAGTCGCTGGTTGACGCCATCCGCCGCGCCACTGACGTTATGCTCGCCGGTAAAGTCGCCTGCGTCGCTGGTTTCGGCGATGTCGGCAAAGGCTCTGCTGCTTCGTTGCGTCAAGGCGGCGCGCGCGTAATGGTGACCGAAGTCGATCCGATCTGCGCCTTGCAGGCCGCGATGGAGGGCTTTGAAGTTGTCACGATGGAAGAAGCTGTGAAGCGTTGCGATATTTTCGTGACCGCTACCGGCAACGAAGACGTCATCACCGCTGAACACATGAAGGCGATGAAACCGATGAGCATCGTGTGCAACATCGGCCATTTCGACAGCGAAATTCAAATCGCTGCGCTCGATAACTATAGCTGGACCGAAGTGAAACCGGGCACGGACTTGGTCGAATTCCCCGATGGCAAGCAGATCATCATTCTTGCCAAGGGGCGCTTGGTCAATCTGGGCTGCGCCACCGGTCACCCAAGCTTTGTGATGTCGGCAAGCTTCACCAACCAGACACTCGCACAGATCGAGCTGTGGCAGCGGAACGAGCAGTACAAGAACGACGTTTATGTTCTGCCTAAGCATCTCGATGAAAAGGTCGCTGCATTGCACCTCGAAAAGCTTGGCGTACAGCTGTCGAAACTGACACCGAAGCAGTCGAGCTATATCAACGTTCCAGAGGCTGGACCGTTCAAGCCGGACCATTACCGGTATTAATCCACAGCGCATTTGCTTAATCTAAGGCTCGGGGGCGACCTCGGGCTATTTTTTATTGCGAAATGCAGGGTTTCGATGCACCGCAATGCAGAAATTTTTTTCGGTGGGATGCGGCATATCGTGCAGGGCGAAAACCTGAACATTGCCCTTATGGGTTTGCTGATGGCAGCGTGGCTAGTCGCCGCGTCGGTTGCCATTTGGCTTGGCCTGTCGATGCGCAATCAGGCGCAACGCACGTTGAAGCAAACCGCGCGACTTGGCCGCTTGCTGGAAACTGCACCCGCCATCCCGGTGATCGTCCGCGGTGATGGAAAGCTAGAGGCCTCTGATCGCTTGGCACGGATGATGGGGTTCGACCGGCAGCTGACGGCATTGTCCGATCTGGTTGGGCGCGGCGACAGCGGCGTTCTGGACGACGATTGGAAAGCGTTAGAGGCGCATGTTCGCGAAACGCAGCGCAGCGGCAAAGCGTTTACGCAGAAATTGGCTTTACTGGGCTCTGACCGCCGCTTGTTGGTGCGCGGCAACATCGCGGATTCGCAAGTCTATCCCAATGGCGCCGCCTTGCTGTGGTTTTTCGACCTGACCGATACGGTCCGCGAGTCAGAGCGTTTGGAAGGTGAAGCGAAAACTGCGCGCAATGCCTTTGCGGCGCTTGCCGGGCTGATCGAGTCCGCGCCCATCCCGATGTGGCATCGTGGACCAGATCTGCGGCTTAGTTTTGTGAACAAAGCCTATGTTGACGCGGTCAGTGGTCAATCGGGGGACCAAGTCGTTGATGCCGAACTTGAACTGATTGAACCGGTCAACGGCGAAACAGCGATGAGTCATGCGGCCAAGGCGGCCAAAGCGGGTCAGCCTATGGAGCGGCTCGTGTCATCGACGATGGCCGGTGAGCGCCGGCAGATGCGCGTGTTTGACATTCCGCTGGGTGATACCGGCATCGCTGGTGTTGCAATTGATGTGCAGGAGCTGATGGACGCACGCGGTGATTTTCGCCGTTTTTCGGACGCACAGCGTGACTTATTGGACAATATGTCGGCGGGCGTTGCACAATTCGATGCCGATAGAATGTTGGCGTTTTCAAACTTACCGTTCCAACGGACATTTGCATTCCGCGACGACTGGCTAGTCTCCAAACCCGAATTCGCACGGGTGTTTGACCGGATGCGCGATAACAACAAAATGCCCGAAGTGCGGGATTTCCCCATATGGCGATCCGAGCGTGAGGCATGGTTCCTTAGCACCGCGCCTGTCGAAGAGAACTGGCTGTTGCCAGATGGAACGCATCTGCGACTTTTGGCGCAGCCTGCCCCTGATGGCGGCTTGTTGCTGATTTTCGAGGATCGCACCGAGCAAGCGCAGTTGGCTAGCGCGCGTGATACGTTACTACGCGTACGGACGGCGACATTCGATAATCTGTTCGAGGCGATTGCGGTTTTTGGTGCCGATGGAAAGCTGTCCATTTGGAACCGCCGCTTTGGCGAAATTTGGGCAGTGGATGAGGATGTGCTGGCAAAGCATCCGCGCTTCGATGAACTGCTATCGTTGCTGTCCAAACATCTGAAAAAAGCCTCGCATGTTTCGGTGTTGCGAGAGCTGTTGCAGATGACGATCAGCAGCCGTGAACCGCGGCGCACCAAAATGCAGTTCGCCGATGGCCGCGTGTTTCAACTTTCGACCGTGCCGTTGCCCGATGGCAACGCTCTGATCGCGATGATTGACGTGACCGATAGCGTGCAGGTGGAGAACGCATTGCGCGAACGGGCGGGGGCGCTGGCAGAGGCAGACGCGATCAAAGGTCGGTTCTTGGCGAATATGAGCTATGAATTCCGCACGCCGTTGACGTCGATTGCGGGCTTTGCGGAACTTTTGAAACAGGGGATCGCCGGCGAACTGTCCGAGCAGGCACAGGATTATGTCGATGCGATTGCGAAATCCGCTGACCGGCTGTCGCAGCAGATCAACACAGTTCTCGATTTCAGCCAAAGCGAGGCGGGTGCTTTGCCGATTGCGCGCAAACCCATCGATGTGAAAGCCATGATGGACGGCGTGGCGCAATCCATCGCGGGTGCCGTTGCCGATCATTCCATGAAACTGGTGTCCGACATACAGGACAAGGCTGGTATATTAGAGGGCGACGAAAAGCGATTGTTGCAAGCGATCCAGCAGCTGACCGACAACGCGATCCAATATGGCCGGGCAGGCGGAACGGTGCTGCTTCATGCCAGCGGAGATAGGCAGAATGTCCTGATCGTGATTTCCGACGACGGGCCGGGTATGGATGCGGGGCAGCAAGCAGCCGCTCTTGATGGCTTTGGCCGTTCGCAAGCAGCGGGAGGTTCAGCACAAGGTCTTGGATTACCGCTGGCGCGTCAACTGGTGGTATCTCATGGAGGCAGTCTGTCGCTGGAATCTCGCGTCGACGAGGGTACCACGATCTCGATCAAGCTTCCACGGGTGGCGCCGCCGATATGATCGTTGATAGTCCGATTCAAATGTTAGAAGCTGGGCGCGCATTCGCCGCGTCGCTGCGCGGTGGCGAATTGGTGACGTTGTCTGGCGGCCTTGGTGCGGGTAAAACTTTGTTCTCCAAAGGCGTGCTTGCGGGGCTCGGTTATCAAGGCGATGCGCCAAGCCCGACGTTCAACATCATGAACCACTATGGGCCGCCGGACACTCGATTGCCGGTAATTCATGCCGATCTTTACCGGTTGAACTCGCCGGACGAGTTGGACGAATTGGGCCTGCTGGATAACGGCGAAATGGACACAGTGTGCTTAGTTGAATGGCCAGAGCAGGGCGGTAAAGCCTTCGCTGACGCCCGTTACACGATAGCCATCGCTGTTACTGGCGAGAACAGCCGAACTTTGACGATAGAAGAGAATTTTTGAATGCGCGCCGACACGAACATTCCTGAAAACATTGCTCCATTTTTGGCGGATTGCGGGTGGGATCAAGCGGCGCTTGACGCTGTCCCGGGTGACGCATCCTTTCGTCGGTATTTCCGCCTAAAGAAATCCGATGGGCCGCGCGCGATTTTAATGCACGCGCCGCCGCCGCAAGAGGACCCGCAACCATTTATCGATGTGACCAACTACCTGCGGCGGAACGATTTCCGCGCACCAGAAATCTTCGCCGCCGATGCAGATCAAGGTCTGATTTTGCTTGAAGACTTTGGTGATCGCCGCATGCGGGAACATCTTGATGCGCACCCGTCGGAGGAACATAAAATCTACCGCGATGCCGTTGATACGTTGGTTCGTTTGGGCACAGCGCCGGTCGCCGAAATCGCGCCATATGACGAAGCCGTCTATCTACGCGAAACGGGCTTGCTAACCGAATGGTATATGCCTGCAATGGGGCTGAATGCGGATGCCGAAATGTTTGACGCTATCTGGGCTGATGCGCTCGCGCCGCTTAGTCTGGAAGCCCCCGCTGTCACGGTGTTGCGCGATTATCATGCCGAAAATATCATGCTGCTTGATGATGATGGCCAAGGTTTGATCGACTATCAAGACGCATTGATTGGGCATCCAACCTATGATCTTGTGTCGATTTTGCAGGATGCGCGCCGTGATGTGTCACCAGAATTAGAAGCTGCAATGCTGCAACATTATGTGGCGACGGCTAAGCCCGATTATGATTTGGCGCTGCATTATGCGTTGCTGGGGGCGCAGCGGAATACCAAGATTATTGGCATTTTCACACGGCTTTGGAAACGCGATGGCAAGGAACGCTATCTCGATTTCTTACCGCGCATGTGGGGCTTGCTGGAACGTGATCTGGAGCATCCCGGGCTAGCATCCCTTAAATCGTGGTTTGATACGAATATTCCGAAAGCCGTTCGCAGCACATCGCCTTTGGATGCCGCGCCATGAAGGTTCAATCGGCGATGGTGATGGCGGCGGGGCTTGGAACGCGGATGCGGCCGTTGACCGATCACATCCCAAAACCGTTGGTGCAGGTTGGGGGCAAACCGTTGATCGAATATGCCTTCGACAAATTGCGCTTGGCCGGCGTCTGCGATGTGGTGGTGAACGTCCATTATCTACCCGAGCAGGTTGAGGCTTATGTGGCCGATGCCGCCAATGATTTGAACGTGATCATCTCTGATGAACGCGCGCAGTTGTTGGAAACCGGCGGCGGGCTGGTGAAGGCTTTGCCGCATATTCAGGGCGAGCCATTTTTCTGCATAAACAGCGACGCGATTTGGACTGACGACCACGTAGATGCGCTTAGCCGCTTAGCGCAATCGTGGGACGCCGATCGAATGGATGGGCTACTTTTGCTAGTTCCGCGCGAAAGAGCGTTTAGCCACCGAGGGACCGGCGATTTCTCCATCGATACGGATGGTCGTCTTGTACGCCGAGGTGCTGCGCCAACTGCGCCCTTT
>JBEBKE010000079.1:0-10999 GCA_040079555.1 Sphingorhabdus sp.
TGAAGTTGAAATGGTACAAAAGCACCAGCATCGCCGCGATGCCGCGCATCGCGTCAAGCTCTAACAGCCGCCTATTCTGAATCGTGCCCCCGACCATGCCACGGGCTATAGCGCAAAAGGTGTAGAAAGGCGTTAATGCGTCAAAATGGCATCAATAGCCGCAGTAACCTCGGCAATCGGTGCCATGCCATCGACTTTGTTTACCAAATTGCGCGCTTCATAGATTGGCAATATCGGCGCTGTTTTGCCGCGATATTCACCCATGCGTGTGCGGACGGTTTCTTCATTGTCATCGGCGCGACGTTTGAATTCGGTCGAACCACATTTGTCGCATACGCCTTTAGCGGCGGGCAGCTTGAAAACGTCATGATAGCCAGCACCGCAGTTTCCGCAGGTGAAACGGCCAACGATGCGCGCAACCAGGGCGTCCTCATCGACGCCAAGTTCGATGACGTGATCGAGCGTGCGGCTGTGGGCCGATAGCAATCCGTCCAACGACAGCGCTTGCGCCTCTGTCCGTGGATAGCCGTCAAAAATCACACCGGTCTCGGCGGGCAAAGCAGCAAGTTTCGCGTCGATCATCGCGGACACGATTTCATCGGAAACCAGCGCTCCCGAATCCATCACATCGGCAACTTGCCTTCCCAATGGCGTGTCGGCTTTACGTGTCTCGCGCAACATGTCGCCGGTGGAGAGCTGGACCATGCCAAATTTTTCCACCAGATAGGCCGCTTGCGTGCCTTTGCCAGCGCCGGGAGGCCCCAGCAGGATGATGTTGAGTGCTTTCCCCATGGTTCCCCTAGTCCCTTCCCGGGGACTGTCCCTTTAGGGACTGTCCCTCAACAACTGCGCGCCCAAAGGGACAGTCCCTAAAGGGACAATCCCCAAGCACTATTCTTAACGCCCGCGATTGCCCTTTAGCTTCGCTTTTTTCAGCAAGTCGCCATATTGGTGCGCCATCAAATGCCCTTGAATCTGTGCGATCGTATCGACCGTCACGTTGACAAGGATCAGCAGACTGGTGCCGCCGATGACAAAGAACTGCTGCTGCCCGGTCAGCCCCATAACGTAATCAGGAAGCAAACAAACCACAGTTAGGTAGGCCGCGCCAATCACCGTGATCCGCGTCAGCACATAATCGAGATAATCTTGCGTGCTTTTGCCTGGGCGAATGCCGGGGATAAAACCACCGGCCTTTTTCAGGTTTTCCGCTGTCTCTTCTGGGTTGAACACAACCGCAGTGTAGAAAAAGCAGAAGAAGATGATGCCAAGGCCATAGAGCAACAAATAGATCGGTTGGCCATGCTGTAGCCATTGCAGCAATTGCAGCACAATATCGCCGCTCGCGCTTTCACCGGCAACTTTGTTACCACCAAGTGACGCGATGGTTGTAGGCAACAACAGCAATGACGATGCAAAGATTGGTGGGATAACGCCCGCGGTGTTGATTTTCAGCGGCAGATGGCTGCGGTCCGCCTGCATCATGCCGCGCTGCGTTGCACGTTTGGGATATTGAATCAGCACCCTTCGCTGCGCGCGTTCGACGAAGCAGATCAGCAGCGTAATCGCAACGAACATGACGATAAAGCCGAAGATGATCAGGGGGTTGATCGAACCGGTGCGACCGCCCTCTAACAGGCTAGCGACCAGACGCGGGATCTGCGCTACGATACCGGCCATGATGATCAGCGAAATACCGTTGCCGATGCCGCGCGATGTAATCTGTTCACCCAGCCACATCAGGAACAATGTGCCGCCAACAAGGCTGATTGTGGCGACGACGCGGAACAACATTCCAGGTTCAACCACAGCGCGAATACCATTGGCCGCGGCAAGCGATTCTAGGCCTGACGCTAGGAAATAGCCCTGCAGCGCAGTCAGGAATACTGTGCCATAGCGCGTATATTGGTTCAGCTTTTTGCGCCCGCTTTCGCCCTCTTTCTTGATGGCGGCAAGCTGCGGCGACAGCGATGCTGCCAGCTGCACGACAATCGATGCCGTAATATAGGGCATCACGCCAAGCGCGATCAGGCTCATCCGCTCTAGCGAACCACCCGAGAACGTATTGAAGATATCAAGCACACCGCCCGCTGCGTTATTCGCGTACAACGCGGCCTGCGCCACGGGATCAATACCGGGCAGCGGAACAAAGCTGAGCAAGCGAAACACGATCAGCGCACCAATTGTAAACCAGATACGCTTTTTCAAATCATCGGCTTGACCGAATTTTGAAAAATTAACGCCCGATGCCATTTTGTCGGCTCTCGTTGCCATGAAAAATGCTTTCTTTGATTCCTGATTGCGGCGCTAGCCTCTTGGCTGCGTGCAATCTACCCCGAATTCACATGCTTGCGTTCCAGTGTCCTGAAACAACAAGCCCCGCTAGCCCATATCGGGTTGCGGGGCTGTTTCGACAAGAGCGATATTACGCTTTTATCATTTTGCGTTTTTGGCGGCTTTCGCTGCGTCATTCGCTTTTTTGGTGACGCCCTTTTTCGCGGCAGCTTTTTCAGAGGCTGCTTTGACAACCAGGATTTCGACTTTACCACCGGCCTTTTCAATCGCTTCAACGGCGCTCTTAGAAGCACCAGCAACCGAAATGCTGATCTTTGCAGTCAATTCACCCTTGGCAAGAATGCGAACGCCGTCTTTGCCACCACGCGACAGACCAGCAGCGCGAAGCGCTGCTTGGTCGATGGTTGCGCCAGCGTCGAGCTTCTTCGCATCGATAAACTTTTGGATCATGCCCAGATTTACGGCATCATAATCTTTGGCGAAGATGTTGTTAAAGCCGCGCTTTGGAATACGCATGTGAAGCGGCATCTGGCCGCCTTCAAAGCCATTGATCGACACACCCGAACGTGACGTCTGGCCTTTTTGGCCACGTCCGCTGGTTTTGCCTTTACCCGAACCGATACCGCGTCCAACCCGCATTCTGCGGTGGCGTGCGCCTTCGTTATCTCTAATTTCATTCAGTTTCATGTCTTGCACTCGCTTTCGCTTTGTTCGCGCTAAACCCCCTCCCCGCAAAAGGGAGAGGGCTAATGATTAATCGATGACGGTGACCATGTGGCGCACAGCTTGGATCATGCCGCGCACTTCAGGGGTGTCTTCCAGTTCAGAAACGCGGTTCATCTTGTTCAGGCCTAGGCCTTTCAAAGTGGCGCGCTGTGAAGCAGGACGACGGATCGGCGAACCGGTCTGTTTGATTTTGATTTTAGCCATATCGCTTACTCCGCAATTGCTTCGGCGTCGGCTTCAGCAGTTTTGCTGCCACCGCGACCCAAAAGGTCGGCGATTTTCTTGCCGCGACGTTGCGCTACTGATTTAGGGCTTGTCTGGTCAGACAGAGCCGCAAAGGTAGCGCGGATCATGTTGTAAGGGTTCGATGTGCCGATTGACTTGGTCACAACGTCCGCAACGCCAAGGCTTTCGAAAACAGCGCGCATTGGGCCACCGGCGATGATACCCGTTCCGGCAGGTGCCGAACGAACATACACATTGCCAGCGCCAAAACGGCCAGTTCCATCATGATGCAGCGTACGACCGTCTTTCAACGGAACGCGGATCATGGCCTTTTTCGCAGCAGCAGTGGCTTTGTTAATCGCCTCTGGCACTTCGCGTGCTTTACCGTGACCAAAGCCTACGCGGCCTTGACCGTCACCGACCACAACCAAAGCAGCGAAGCCAAAACGCTTACCGCCCTTAACTGTTTTCGATACGCGGTTGATGTGGACGAGCTTTTCGATCGTGCCATCATCTTCTTTTTCTTCGCGTGGCTTGCGATCATTGCCGCGACCACGGCCGCCGCCTTCACCACCACGTCCGCGACCACCACCGGCGCCACGGCCACGACGGCCATCACCTTCGGTTGCAGCAGCTGCGTCAACGACGACTTCGTCTGTTACTGTGTTTTCATCAGCCATCATCAGAACTCCAAGCCGCCTTCACGGGCAGCATCGGCCAGCGCCTTAACGCGACCATGAAACAGGAAACCACCACGGTCAAAAACAACGGCTTTAACGCCGGCTTTCTGTGCCGCTTCGGCTACGCGCTTACCAACTTCGGCAGCGGCAGCAGCGTTTCCGCCAGTTTTCGACTTTACGCCTTTGTCATTGGTCGATGCCGAGGCGACAGTTACGCCCTTAGAATCGTCAATGATCTGCGCATACATATGCTTGCCTGTGCGGTGTACCGAAAGACGCGGACGACCGGCAACCTGCGAACGCAGCTTGGAACGGACGCGCTGACGGCGCTTTGCAAAAAGAGAGAGCTTTGCCATGGCTTATTTCTTCTTCCCTTCTTTGCGGAAGATATACTCGCCGCGGTACTTGATACCTTTGCCTTTATAAGGCTCTGGTTTCCGCCAGCGACGAATTTCGGCAGCAACCTGCCCTACCTTCTGCTTGTCGATGCCGCTGATTTCCACAGTCGTGTTATCAGGCGTCTTGATTTCAATTCCTGCGGGGATCGCGAAGTCCACGTCATGGCTGTAACCCAGCTGAAGCTTTAGGTTGCTGCCCTGTACGTTTGCACGATAACCAACGCCGGTGATTTCCAAAACCTTGGTAAAGCCTTCAGTCACACCGGTGACCAAATTCTGTACCAAAGTCCGCTGCATGCCCCAGAAGGAACGTGCTTCGCGCGATTTGTTAACCGGCGACACAGATACGCCGTCGTCCTTGATCTCATAAGAGATCAAATCGCTCATCGGGATCGAAAGTTCGCCCTTGGGCCCCTTCATCGAAAGTGTGCCTTCGTTCATGCTGGCAGTAACGCCTGCAGGAATGGCCACTGGTTTTTTACCAATGCGGCTCATTAGAACACCTCCGCCAGGATTTCGCCGCCAACATTCTGTGCGCGCGCTTCAGCATCGGACAAGACACCGCGTGGCGTCGAGACGATAGTGATACCCAGACCATTGCGGATAACAGGAAGCTCTGTGCTTCCCGAATAAACGCGGCGACCTGGCTTTGATACGCGGGCAACATGCTGAATCGCAGGCTGGCCTTCAAAATATTTCAGCTCGATGCGCAGACCTTTATGGCCGGCAAGCTCTTCTTCGCTGTAACCGCGAATATAGCCTTCACGCTGCAAAACATCGAGAACACGGGTACGCAGCTTGGAAGCAGGAGAGACGACGCTGTCCTTCTTCGCACGCTGGCCGTTACGGATGCGGGTGAGCATATCACCCAATGGATCGGTCAATGACATAGTCTATCCTTACCAGCTCGATTTGGTCACGCCGGGGATCAAGCCTTTATTGGCAAGATCGCGCAACTCGATACGGCAGAGCCGGAATTTGCGGTAATATGCACGGGGACGACCGGTTGTTTCGCAACGATTGCGAACGCGGGTCGGATTGCCGTTGCGCGGGATTTCAGCCAGTTTAAGGCGTGCCATCAAACGCTCGGTTTCGTCTTTCGACTCATCGGCAGCAACAGCCTTTAACCGGGCATATTGCCCTGCATATTTCTTGACGAGCTTCTTGCGACGCTCATTTTTGTTTATGGAACTCAGTTTCGCCATGACTTAAGTTCTCGTCCTTTCTTAAACGAAGACCAAAGGGACCAGAAGCTGCGCTTACGCGGCTTCTTGTTCCTCAGTTTGTTCTTGCGGGAAGGGGAAGCCGAACTGACGAAGAAGCTCACGCGCTTCATCATCGGTATTAGCACTGGTAGTTACGATCACATCCATACCGCGAACGGTATCGATCTGGTCATAGCTGATTTCTGGAAAGATGATCTGCTCTTTCAAACCCATGGCAAAGTTGCCACGGCCATCAAAGCTTTTCGGGTTCAGCCCACGGAAATCGCGAATACGCGGCATTGCGATCGTTACCAGACGGTCGAGAAACTCGTACATCTGGGCACCGCGCAGCGTAACTTTCACGCCGATAGGCATGCCTTCACGCAGCTTAAAGCCAGCAATCGACTTTTTCGCTTTGGTGACAACAGGCTTTTGACCAGCGATCAATTCCATTTCGGCCAGAGCAACCTGAACCTTTTTCTTGTCCTGCGATCCTTCGCCCACACCCATGTTGAGTGTGATCTTTTCGATCTTTGGAACCGCAAAACGGTTTGTGTAACCGAATTTTTCCGTCAGCGCCTTAACGACTGTGTCGTCATAACGCTGCTTCATGCGGGGGGTGTATTTTTGATCAGCCATCGAGCTTCTCCCCGGACTTAGCAGCCACACGGACTTTTTTGCCGTCGACTGTTTCGAACCGAACGCGCGTTGGCTTACCCGATTTAGGATCAGCCAAAGCTACGTTCGAAATATGCAGCGGAGCTTCAAATGGCTTTTTGCCACCCTGAGGATCAGCTTGCGTCGGCTTTGCGTGGCGAACGCGGACGTTTACGCCCGATACAACGACTTTATCAGCCTTTGGATCGACGCGGGTAACCTCACCGGTTTTGCCCTTGTCCTTGCCAGCGAGCACAATCACTGTGTCGCCCTTTTTGATTTTTGCCATTGCCATCTTACAAAACCTCCGGCGCCAGACTGATGATCTTCATGTGGTTTTTCGCACGAAGTTCACGGCACACTGGGCCAAAAATACGGGTGCCGATTGGCTCTTTATTGTTACCGATCAACACCGCAGCGTTGGTATCGAAACGAATAACCGAACCATCAGCGCGGCGGATGTCTTTGCGTGTGCGAACGATAACGGCTTTGTGCACGTCACCCTTCTTCACTTTGCCGCGCGGTTGCGCTTCTTTGATCGATACCACGATAATGTCGCCAACACCGGCAACACGACGCTTGGAACCGCCAAGAACTTTGATGCACTGTACGCGCTTTGCGCCCGAGTTATCAGCAACATCAAGATTGGACTGCATCTGAATCATGGAATTAGCCCTCCGTCATTTCGGCGGCCTGGACCGGTGCGGCGCCTACGCGCTCTACCAATGTCCAAGTCTTGTTTTTCGAAATCGGCTTGCATTCCTGAATGCGGACCACTTCGCCAGCAACAGCCGAATTGTCTTCGTCATGCGCATGGTATTTTTTGGTACGACGGATGATCTTGCCGTAAAGCGGGTGCTTTACCTTGCGCTCTACGAGCACAACGACCGTCTTGTCGTTCTTGTCGGACACTACAGTGCCGGTCAGAATGCGTTTAGGCATCGATTGGCTCCTTATGCCGGCTGATTGGATGCAGATTGGGCAGCAGCGTTTGCACGCTCTGTCTGCAGGGTTTTGATTTTGGCGATACCACGGCGCACTTCGCGGATGCGGGCTGGCTTTTCAAGCTGGCCGGTTGCACCCTGAAAACGCAGGTTGAACGCTTCACGCTTCAATTCGCCAAGATCAGTTGCAAGCTGATCATCGCTTTTTACGCGCAGGTCTTCAATCTTGCTCATTACACAGCTCCCAGATGCGAAGTGTCACCAAGGCGGGCAACAACCTTCACCTTAATCGGCAGCTTCATGGCTGCACGGCTAAACGCCACCGCAGCAAGTGGACCAGGTACACCATCAAGCTCGAACAGAATCCGACCCGGCTTAACGCGTGCGGCCCAATATTCCACGGAGCCTTTACCTTTACCCTGACGAACTTCGGCAGGCTTTTTGGTTACAGGCACATCAGGGAAGATGCGGATCCACAAACGTCCCTGACGCTTGATGTGACGAGTGATCGCACGGCGAGCCGCTTCGATCTGACGCGCAGTAATACGCTCTGGTTCCATAGCTTTCAGGCCATAGGACCCAAAGTTCAAATCGGTTCCACCCTTGGCATTGCCATGGATGCGGCCTTTGAACTGCTTGCGGAATTTATGTTTTTTAGGTTGCAACATGATGCTTGCCTATCTTCCTATCAGCGACGGTCAAACTGTGGGCGTACACCCGCAGTCTGCGCTTCCATCATCAGGCGGTCAGTCGCCATCGGATCATGACCCAGGATTTCACCTTTGAAGATCCAGACTTTGATACCGATGATGCCATAAGCCGTCAGTGCTTCAGCTTCTGAGTAATCGATGTTCGCACGCAGCGTATGCGCTGGCACGCGGCCTTCACGATACGATTCAGTCCGCGCGATTTCCGCACCGCCCAAACGACCGCCGCAGGTGATCTTGATACCCTCTGCACCCAGACGCATCGCCGATTGCATCGCACGCTTCATGGCGCGACGGAATGCGATACGGCGGATCAGCTGATCTGCGATACCCTGCGCTACAAGCTTTGAGTCAATCTCTGGCTTGCGGATTTCGACGATGTTCAACGATACTTCGGCTTTGGTGTGCTTGTTGATCTGCTTTTTCAGCTTTTCAATGTCCGCACCCTTTTTGCCGATGATCACGCCGGGGCGTGCAGCATAGATAGAAACGCGGCACAGCTTGGCAGGACGCTCAATGACCACCTTGGAGATCGCTGCTTGTGGCAACGTCTTCATGATGAACTTGCGGATGTTGATATCTTCCAACAACATACGGCCATATTCGGCGCCTTCGGCGTACCAACGGCTATCCCAAGTCCGGTTGATCTGAAGGCGAAGGCCGATTGGATTTGATTTCTGACCCATGACTTAAGCCTCTTCTTCCATTTCGCGAACGACGATGCGCAGGCGGCTGAACGGTTTCAGGATTTGGGTTGACTTGCCGCGACCGCGAGCGTGGAAACGCTTCATGGTCAACGCTTTGCCGACACTGGCCTCTGCAACGACAAGAGCGTCGACATCGAGGTTGTGGTTGTTTTCCGCATTGGCAATCGCCGAGGCCAAAACCTTCTTCGCATCAACAGCCATGCCCCGCTTGGAGAATGTCAGGATGTTCAAAGCGTCTTCGACTTTGCGACCACGGATCAACGCAGCAACAAGGTTTAGCTTCTGCGCCGAACCACGAATGGTGGTGCAGACAGCCAAAGCTTCTTTATCGCCAACGCGGCGGGGGGCTTTTTGCTTAGACATTAGCGCTTGCCCTTCTTGTCTGCGCCGTGACCATGATAGGTCCGGGTTGGTGCGAATTCGCCCAGCTTATGTCCGACCATGTCTTCTTTCACCGAAACGGGAATGAATTTGTGGCCGTTGTAAACGCTAAACGTCAAACCGACGAATTGCGGAAGGATGGTTGAACGACGCGACCAAGTTTTGATCGGCGCACTGCTGTTCGCATCCTGTGCGGTTTCTGCTTTTTTCAGCAGATAGAGGTCGACAAAAGGACCTTTCCAAACGGAACGTGCCATGACTTACCTCTTCTTCTTCGCATGACGCGACCGGATAATATCTTTATCCGTCGACTTATTGGAACGAGTGCGAGCACCCTTGGTTGGCTTACCCCATGGCGTCACTGGATGACGACCACCGGAAGTACGACCTTCACCACCACCATGCGGGTGATCGACCGGGTTCTTTGCAACACCGCGTGTCAGCGGGCGAATACCCTTCCAACGGTTACGGCCAGCCTTAGCAAGCGTTTGGTTGCTGTTATCGGGGTTTGAAACCGCGCCAACAGTGCCCATGCACGTACCAAGAATGTAACGCTGCTCACCCGAGTTCAGGCGAACGATGACTTTGCCACCATCACGACCGACCAGCTGGACATAGGTCCCTGCTGAACGCGCGATCTGACCGCCCTTGCCTGGCTTCATCTCCACATTGTGGCAGATGGTGCCAACGGGCATCTGGCTCATCAACATTGCGTTACCGGGCTTCACGTCGGTCTTTTCACCAGCGACAATCGTGTCGCCAACGGAAAGACGCTGTGGAGCGATGATATAAGCAACTTCGCCATCGGTATATTTTACCAAAGCGATAAAGGCTGTGCGGTTGGGGTCATATTCCAAACGCTCGACCGTTGCGGGCATGTCCCATTTGCGGCGCTTGAAATCGACGATGCGATAACGCTGCTTGTGACCGCCAGCAATGCCGCGCGAGGTGACATGACCTTTGTTGTTGCGTCCGCCGGTTTTGCTCTTGCCTTCGGTCAGTCCCTTTACAGGACCGCCTTTGTAAAGGCTTGAACGGTCAACGAGCACAAGGCCGCGACGTGCCGGGCTGGTTGGTTTGTAGCTTTTGAGTGCCATGATCCGCCCTTAAATGCCAGAGGTGACGTCGATGCTTTGGCCTTCAGCCAAAGTTACGACAGCCTTTTTGATGTCATTGCGAGTATAGGGCTTGCCCTTCCACCGCTTGACTTTGCCTTTTTGCACCAACGTGTTGACGCGCTTTACCTTCACGTCGAACAGAGCCTCAACCGCCGCTTTAATCTGCGGCTTGGTCGAGCTGCCCGACACTTTGAAAACAACAGCGTTATTTTCAGAGAGCAAAGTTGCCTTCTCGGTGATGTGCGGAGCGACAATCACGTCATAATGACGGATGTCGATTGCTTTATCCTTAGCCATTGAAACGGGCCTCCAGTTTCTCAACCGCGGCGCGGGTCAGGACCAGCGTTTCGTACTTCAGAATGTCATAGACGTTGGCACCCACTGCTGGGAGCACATGCACGCCGACGATATTGGCCGAAGCTTTGCGGAAATTGTCGTTTACGCCGCCATCAACGTCGGCAGCATCAATGACCAAAACGGTTTTACCAAAGCCGAGATTGGCGATCTGTGCGATCAACAACTTCGTTTTTGCGTCCTTCACGTCTAGGTCTTCAAGAACAACGAGCGAACCACCCATGGCTTTGCTCGACAAAGCCATTTTCAGGCCAAGCGCGCGAACCTTTTTGTTCAGCGATGGGTTAAAGTCACGGAGACGGGCACCGTGCGCTTTACCACCACCGATAAAGATCGGAGCGCGGCGGTTACCGTGACGGGCAGTACCGCCACCTTTTTGCTTACCGAACTTTTTGCCGGTGCGGGCAACGTCTGAACGTTCGCGGGTCGGACGAGCCGTGCCACGAGCTTTTTCACGCTGCCAAGTGACGACGCGGTGCAAGATGTCAGCGCGCGGCTCGACGCCAAAGACTTCGTCATTCAGGTCGATGTCGCCTTTTGCCTTGGCGTCGAGGGTTTGAACCTTCAATTTCATGGCTTAGCCCTCCTTCGTTTCTTCGCTT
>JBEBKE010000080.1:0-10982 GCA_040079555.1 Sphingorhabdus sp.
AAACGATCCGGTTTTGGCACCAGACCAAAGCCTGACCGTATTTGTGTTGACTAACGTTCCGGCAAGTCAGGTCGACGGCGATCGTGCGCAAGTCGGCTTGACCGCAGCTGCAACCACAGGAACGGGCGCACCAGGCACGACATTTGCCGGTGCAGGCCAAGGTGGCGGTAACGCTGTTGTCGGCTCTACAGGCGCAGATGCAGAAGCAGCAGGCTTTCTGCTGGTTAACGCAGCGTCGGTAACTTTGACCAAGTCAGCATCAGTGGTCGATCCATTTGGCGGAACGACGTCAGTTCCGGGGTCGATCATCACATACACGTTGATCGCAACGGTTAGCGGCACAGGATCATTAACCAATTTGGCGATCAACGATCCGATTCCCGTCAGTTCGCAATATGTCGTCAACAGCATCACCCTTCAGGGTGCAGCGGTGACTGACCCTGCGGATACCGATCAAGGGAATTTTAACGGCTCGCGCGTAAGTGTCGCGCTTGGAAATGTTCCTGCCGGCCAAACACGCACGGTAACTTTCAAAGTGAGAGTGCAATGAACAGCATTATTAGGCTTTGTTTTTCAATGTTTTTACTGGCAGCAAGTAGCGTGCCCGCAATGGCTGCGGCACCCGTTGAGCTGAGCAGTGACGTCTTTGTCGAAAAACAACAGAAACGCCCCGATGGGTCGTTCTCGACCGTGTTGGCAAAACCAAATCTGATCCTTCCAGGCGATCAGCTCGTTTTTGTCGTCCGGTACCGCAATGCAGGCAACAAGCCTGCGATGAATTTCTCGGTCACTAACCCGATCCCTGCCGCAATAGCGTTCAGCGGAACATCGGATGGTGCCGAAATCGTTTCAATTGATGGTGGAAAAAGCTGGGGCAAACTGTCGCAGCTGCGCGTCAACAATGCAGACGGCTCCAGCCGTAACGCATTGATGACCGATGTAACTCATTTGAAATGGCAAATGAATCAAATGCTTGTTGCCGGTGACGCTGGCAAGCTGATCTTTCGTGGAGTCGTGAAATGACTTTTGAAGACGCGACGATTGCCGCGGACATTCCGCAATCAACCAAATGCAACAGGAGAATAAGCATGACCAGTAAGCTTAAACTGCTCGTTGCCTCAGCCGTAATCCCAGCCGTGTTTCTGAACGCGGTCCCTGCTATGGCAGCGGGAACTACGCAGGGCACGTCAGTACTCAACAATGTGACAGTCGACTTCCAAGTCGGCGGTGTCGCTCAAACACAAGCGACAGCGTCCGATACGTTCGTTGTCGACCGTAAAATTCTTTTCAACATTGCTGAAAAGGCAACAACGGGTACAACGACTGTTGCTCCCGGCCAAACGGCGCGCGTCACGACGTTTTTACTGACCAACGCAGCAAACGATACGCTCGATTTCACCGTCACACCAGCTAACATCGTAGGCGGCACGGCTGCGCACGGTGGCACAGATGCGTTCGACGTCACCAGCTTGCTGATTTGCCTTGATGGGCCAGTCGTTGACGGCGTGTGCGATGGCGCGCCTTCCGCTTCACTGACTGTCAACGATTTGCCTGCTGACGGTACGGCAACCATTTTGATCCTTGGCGATATCCCTGTAACGGCGACCAACGGTCAAGTTGCTAACGTAACGGCAACTGCAACCGCGCTTAACAGTAACGGCACAGCAATCACCGGTGCCGGTGCGGCGGCGGCAGATGCCACAGTCAACGGCGCAGGCACAGTTGAAACGATCTTCGCTGACGTAGCGAAATCGGGCAATGGTGGAACTTCGGTTGCACGCGATGGTATCGATGTCGCAACGGACGATTATACCGTATCCGCTGCTGTATTGAGCGTGTTCAAATCGAGCCGTATCATCAGCGACGGCGTCAGCACGTCGAACTTTAAAGCAATTCCGGGCGCAGTTGTTGAATATTGCATCTCGGTTGCAAACGCCGGTGGGGCTGCGGACGCAACCAACATCGCTGTCCGCGACGTTGTTCCTGCCGATCTGACGTTCTCGCCAGGCACAATCTTTGTCGACGCCACGGTTGCGAGCCCTGGTGCAAGCCAAACCTGCTCGGCGGGCACAGGCGTATCTGACGCGACCGATGCTGACGCGGGCCAATACAATGCGGGCTTGACGCGTGCTGAAGGCACGCTGTCGACCATCACCGGTGGAACAGCACGTGCGCTAATCTTCCGCGCTGTCATCGACTAACAGAAAGGAGGGCGATGTCGGGTCCGCCTGGCATCGCCTTTTTTCCCTATGAAACTGTTAACCAAATCCTTTATCAAATGCGCCGGTACGCTGGCAGCAGCTGTTCCTATCGCTGTTGCCAGCCTTCCTGCGCGTGCGCAAAACGTCATCAGCAATACGGCCCAAGCAGAATGGGAAAGCGGCGGTCAAACGCTGTCGCGCCCGTCAAACACGGTCGATATTGTTGTGGACCGGACCGTTCCGCCACAGCCAACCACGCTGGAGCTGTTTCGTTTCACTAGCGGTCCCGGCGCACAAGCAACGACACTGCCTGCGACGATGTGTATGGGCACTAACGGGCCACGTACCGTCGATCTCAGCGGCGCGTTTTCGCAATATTCAGCCAATCCGGCCCCAATCGCGCCAACATCGGCAATCCGAGCCGGCGAACCGCTAATTCTAAAAGTGTCTGCGCCTGCCCAGAACCTAAGCGCGACAGCGGTTGATAGCTTCACAACCACGATCACCATCGAAAATGGCGATCAAGAGCGCGTCACAATGACAGAGACAACCGCCAACAGCGGTGTGTTTTTGGCCGTTATCAACACCGCCGCAACGCCAGCCTCTCCCGTGCGCGGCGACTGCGTTCTGACGGTGCGTCCGGGCGACAATGTCACTTTTGACGTCGGCAATCCCGGCGGCGGCGCACCGATTGCGACCAATACAGTCGATATTCTCGTCGATCCATTCGGCTTGACGTTTGATAGCGGCGACGGCGCGCCTGTGTCAGGCACGCGCGTAACGATTGTTGACGCAGCGACAGGTGTTCCCGCCGAAGTATTCGGCGATGATGGCTTCTCAGCGTTCCCCAACAGCCTGATTACCGGAACGACGGTCACAGACGCCAGCGGTGCAAGCTATGCGTTTGACGCCGGTTTCTACCGCTTCCCGTTCCTGCGCCCGGGGGTTTACCGGCTGGTCATTACGCCGCCGACGCCGTATACCGTGCCATCATCGGCAACGGCTGCCGAAATCGCATTGCTGACCCGCCCCGATGGCGGTCCCTTCATCATCGCACCGGGATCCTATGGCGGCACAATTACGCTTGCTGACCCCGCACCCGTCCGTATCGACGTCCCGATGGATCGCCCTGGCGGTCAGTTGCAGCTAAGCAAAACAACATCATCAGTGACGGCGATGCCCGGCGACATCGTCCAATATCGCGTTGAGGTTCGCAATCCGGACCGCACGCGCATCAGCGGCCCCGTAACCGTCACGGACATACTGCCCAACGCCATGCGGTTGCGGCTGAATTCGGTGCGTTACAATGGTGCACTGGTCACACCGACAGTTGCCGCCGATGGAGCGCAATTCTCGGTAACGGTTGCCCCGCTCGCGGGCGGTCAGTCTGGTCTGCTTACCTATTTGGCCGAAGTTCGCACCGATGCGCGCCCCGGCAATGCCATCAACCTTGCATCGGCGCGCGACAACCGCGGCGCCGTTAGCGAAAGCGTAGATTCTACAGTCCGCATTGTCCGCGACGGCATTAGCGAGCGTTTCACGGTCATCGGCCGCATCACCGACGGTGGCTGCGATGTTGATCCGCGCAATGCCAAAGGCATCGCTGGCGTCCGCGTCATGCTGCAAGACGGCACTTATTCTGTCACCGATCAAGATGGTCGCTATCATTTTGAAGGAGTCGTCCCTGGCCTGCATGTTGTGCAGATCGACCCATCGACATTCCCGCTCGATCAAAAGCCTATCGATTGCGCCCGCAACACGCGCAGTGCTGGCAGCGCGATCTCGCGCTTTGTCGAAGGACGCGGCGGCAGCCTGAAGCGCGCGGATTTCCGTGCCGTGCAAACGGCACCTCGCGAAGATACGCGCGCAAAAGCGATCCCCCTTCCCCCCGTTCTCACCGACGCTCAAGCTGCTGGTGCCGAAACGGACTGGTTTGAAAATCAAGAACCCGGCCTTGGCTTTGTGTATCCTGCAATGGACCACAACCCGCGCTCACGCTCGACCCGGGTCGTTGTAAAGCATCTGCCGCGTCAAAAGGTCGAACTGCTCGTCAACGGCAAGCCCGTCGATGTGCTGAACTTTGACGGCACAAAGAAAAGCACGAGTGGCAAGATGCGTGCCGCCGTATGGCGCGGTATTCCCCTTGATGCTGGCAACAACGTCTTGACCGCTAAAGTCACCGGCGAAGACGGTGCGTTGGTCGAAACACTGACGCAAAACGTTTACGTCGCTGGCGCGCCGATGACGGCCCAGTTCCTGAAAGACCAATCGGTCTTGCTGGCTGATGGTGTCACGCGTCCCCGCATCGCTGTTCGTATGACAGACCGTAACGGTAAACCCATTCAGCACGGCGCAGTCGGCGACTTCAGCGTCACTGACCCCTATCGCCCTGCCGTCGAAGTTGATGCGCAACAAGCAAACCAGCTTTCGGGTCTGGAACGTGCACAGCCAGTATGGCGCGTTCATGGCGATAACGGCATTGCTTATATCGAGCTTGAGCCAACGACAGCCTCTGGTACAGTCGCCGTCTCGTTCAATTTCCAAGACGGCGAAGTCCGCCGCACACAACGCGTCGAAACATGGCTTGATCCGGGTGATCGTCCTTGGACCGTCGTTGGCTTTGCCGCTGGCACCGTTGGATTCAACACGCTTGACCAAGGTCTAGAAGACATCGTCACCGATGACGACCAGCTGAACCTTGATGGCCGCGTTGCGCTTTATGCCAAAGGCCGTGTCAGCGGAAAATGGCTGATGACTTTGGCCTATGACAGCGACAAGAACGAAGACGAGACCCGCTTTGCTGGCGTCATCGACCCGCGTCGTTATTACACAGTTTACGCCGACCGCAGCGAACAGCGCTATGACGCCGCATCGGTCCGCCGCTTGTACCTGAAGCTGGAACGTCCGCAATTCTATGCGTTGTTCGGTGATTACACCACCGGCATCGATGAGCCTGAACTTGCCCGTTACCAGCGCAATTTCAACGGCGTAAAAGCCGAGTATCGCGGTGAACAAGTGCATGCGCAGGTCTTTGCGGCCGATACGCCTTACCGCTATCGCCGTGAAGAAATTCAAGGCACCGGCCTAACTGGTCCCTATGCGTTGACCGCACGTGATATCTTGCCAAACAGCGAGCGGATTACGTTGGAAACACGCGATCGTCTGCGGTCCGACCGTATCGTTGAGCGCCGCGACCTTGTGCGTCACATTGATTACGACATCGACTATCTTGCAGGAACGCTTCGTTTCCGTGAGCCTGTGCTGTCGCGCTCATCGAGCCTTGACCCGCAATTCATCGTCGCTGAATATGAAGTCGATGGCGTTGGTCAACGGGTCAACAACGGTGGTGGCCGCGTGAAATGGCAGTCGCAGGATGAAAAGCTGCAAGTTGCAGCAACCGCGATCCATGACGAAACGGACACTGACAAAACCAATCTGGTCGGCGCGGACATCCGCTATCGCCCCGCTGTCGGCACAGAGCTGCGCGCAGAAATCGCCGTAACGGATGGCAAAGCTCGCGCCAGCAGCGCAACTGCCGATGCCGGAACCGCGACCGCTGTTTTGCTAGAAGCAGAACATCACGGTTCAAAAGTCGATGTGCTTGCTTATTATCGTCGTCAATCCGCACAATTCGGTCTGGGTCAGAACAACCGTTCTGAAATCGGCACCGAAAAAGTCGGCCTTGACGCGCGCTATCGTCTGACCGAGCAAGTTTCGATCTCGGCTTTGGGCTATCAAGAAGATTATCTGCAAACCGGTGCACGTCGCCGTGCAGGCAATACCGAACTCGAATATCGTAGCAACAACACTTCCCTGCGTGCCGGCTTGATTTATGCCGACGACAGATTGGCGGATGGTTCCACTAATCGCTCCACGCTGGTGAAACTGGGCGGATCGCAGAAATTCTTTGACGGCAAGCTGGAACTTGACGCGCAAAGCGAATTTGCAATCGGCGGTGAAGACGAAAGCATCGACTTCCCTGCACGCCATAAAATCGGTGCGCGTTATGCTGTGCGCTCCGACATTCAACTGATCGGCAGTTACGAGATCGCCAAGGGTGAGAACATTGACGCACGCACTGCGCGCTTCGGCTTTGACATCGCACCTTGGGCTGGCGGTCGCATCGTTGCCAGTGCCAATCAGCAGGAGATAACCGAATATGGGCCGCGCACTTTTGCAGCCTATGGTTTGGCACAATCGTTCAAACTGGACGATAAATGGTCAGTCGATTTCACACTCGACGGCAACAAAACACTCGGCGGGTTCGCTCGTGCCGATGTCATCAATCCGCTGCAACCTGTCGCTTCTGGCGGGTTCCTAGGCAGCGATGGGACGTTGACGGAAGATTTCGTCGCGGTGACAGGTGGTGCAAGCTATCATGGCGAGCGTTGGAGCTGGACAGGTCGTGCCGAATGGCGCGATGGTGACACGACCCAGCGTTACGGCCTGACAACGGCAATCCTGCGCCAAATCGGCGAAGGCCGTGCGGTTGGCGGAGCATTTAGCTGGTTCCGTGCCAAGCAAGACGGCGGGGCGAATACAACGACCGCACAGGCCGAAATCAGTTGGGCGCACCGTCCATCTGACAGCCAATGGTCGTTCCTGAACAAGACCGAATTCCGTCACGATGCCGTGCAAAATGCAGTTGGCGGTCGGCCCGGTCCAATCGGTGGCGCTCCGTTGCTAGTCAATGGCGATGTCAAATCGAACCGCGTCATCAACAGCCTGTCTATCAACTATACGCCAATCGATGACGACGATGGTGCGTTTATTGAACGCGGCGAATACGCATTGTTCTGGGGTACGCGCTACAACACAGACCGCTTTGGCCTGGACGACGTCAAAGGCTGGAGCAATGTTATTGGCGCAGACGTGAAATTCGACCTATCCGATATCGCCGACATCGGCGCGTCCGGAACCGCGCGCATTGGAACGTCGGGCAAGAACATCTCTTGGTCGGGCGGACCAACGCTGACGGTCACACCGTTCGACAATGCGAACATCACATTGGGCTATAACATGGTCGGCTTTGAAGATCGCGATTTCGAAGAAAGCCGCTACACACGCAGCGGACCATTCTTGACCTTCAAGTTGAAATTCGACCAGCAAAGCTTGAGCGGAATTAAGTTTTAATCGGCAAAAAGCAGTACCGGCGTTTCAACGAATTTCTTGACCGCCTGCACAAAACTCGCGGCATCCCACCCGTCAACAACGCGGTGATCGCAGCTGATGGAAAGGTTCATCAGCTTGCGCGCCTCGATTGCGTCGCCAACGAATACGGGACGTTCGACGATTTTATTGGGGCCGATGATTGCGACTTCTGGACGGTTGATAACCGGCGTTGTCGCGATGCCACCGAGTGGGCCGAGCGAAGTCACCGTCAAAGTCGAGCCCGAAAGCTCGTCACTTTTTGCAGAGCCATCACGCGCAGCATTGGCCAATCGCGTGATTTCAGCCGCCAATTGCCAGACGTTCATGTCCTGCGCATTGCGCAATACCGGAACCATCAGCCCGGCATCAGTCTGCGTCGCCATGCCAAGATGGATTGCGCCGTGGCGAGTCACTACGCCCGCTTCATCGTCATAACGGGCGTTAATCATTGAGAATGCAGGGATAGCCTTGCAAATCGCAACAATCAAAAACGGTAGCATTGTCAATTTTGGCCGCGCGCCGCGGTTGTCATTCAGGTCCGCGCGCATCGCCTCCATCGCGGTAACATCGAATTCCTCCACATAGCTGAAATGCGGAATGTGCCTTTTGGATGCAGCCATATTTTCGGCAATACGCCGGCGCATACCAATCACCTTGACCGCTTCGTCTGCGCGTTTTGTTGGCGAACTTGCCGGACGATAGCCCTGCCCCGCACTATAGCTCAAATATGCATCAAGATCGGCATGGCGCACATGGCCGCCAGATGTTTTGACAGCACTCAACTCAACGCCCAGCGATTTTGCGCGAGCGCGAACGGCAGGCGATGCAGTGATTTTTTCGCCCCGCTCAGCCACATCCAATTTCGCAGAAACTGCGGCTTCGATCTTTACTTCAACCTTTTCAGCGATAGCCGGTTCAACAGGATCGATTACATCGGGCGTCTCTACGGTTGCAGGCGCGGATGTGACTTCGGCTATCGGCGCTTGTGCATCGTCACTCTCAATCTCAATCTCAACCAGCATCGAACCGATGGCAACCACATCACCAGCTTCACCCGCAACCGCCGTTACGATACCCGACACCGGGCTTTCCATTTCGACTGTGGCTTTATCGGTCATCATGTCCGCAATCGGCTGATCTTCTTCGATCCGGTCACCGACTTTCACATGCCACGCAACGATTTCGGCCTCAGCTATGCCTTCGCCAATATCGGGGAGTTTGAAGGTAAATGTGCTCACAACGTCAGTCCTTCATAATTTTTTCAATAGCGCGGGCGATGCGCACCGGGCCGGGGAAATAGGCCCATTCCAAGCTATGTGGATAGGGTGTGTCAAATCCAGTGACGCGCTCAACGGGTGCCTCAAGATGATAGAAGCACCGTTCCTGCACCAACGCGGCTAACTCGGCGCCAAAGCCGCTGGTCCGCGTAGCTTCATGCACCACCATACACCGTCCGGTCTTCGTCACCGACGCCATAATCGCGTCGATATCAAGTGGCATAAGTGTCCGTAAATCCACGATTTCTGCGTCGATGCCGATTTCCTCAACGACTGATTTCACCACATGCACCATCGTGCCATAAACAAGAATTGTCAGCGCTTGGCCTTCACGAACAGTCGCTGCTTTGCCCAATTCTATCCGGTAATAATCGGCGGGAACATCGCTGCCTTCATGCTTGGCCCAGGGCTCAACCGGGCGATCATAATAGCCGGTGAACGGTCCGTTGTAGATACGCTTTGGCTCAAAAAAGATAACCGGATCATTGTCCTCAATCGCCGCAATTAAAAGCCCCTTGGCATCATAAGGGTTTGACGGGATGACCGTTTTGATCCCACAAATATGCGTGAACAGGCTTTCGGGCGATTGGCTGTGTGTTTGTCCGCCAAATATCCCGCCGCCAAAGGGCGAGCGCACCGTCATCGGACAAATGTAATCATTCGCTGACCGATAGCGCATCCGCGCCGCTTCGCTGACCAACTGGTCAAGGCCCGGATAGATATAATCAGCAAACTGGATTTCAGACACTGGGCGCAGACCATAGGCCGCCATGCCAACGCCTGCGCCAATAATCCCACATTCGCTGATCGGTGTATCGAATACCCGCGTATTGCCATGCTTTGCCTGCAAGCCCGCAGTCGCGCGGAACACGCCGCCGAAATAGCCGATATCCTCCCCCATCAAAACAACATCAGGGTCACGTGACAGCATGACGTCAAGCGCGCTGTTGATCGCCTCGATCATGTTCATGCGCTTGGGTTTTACCAACGGTTCAGACATCAGCTCGGCTCCCATTCGGTGCCGAATTTGGCTTCTTGCTCCTCATGAAGTTCCGCCGCTTGCTCTTTCAAATGCCACGGCATTTCTTCAAAAACATCCTCGAACATTGTGTCGAACGGCTGATGCAAGCCGTGGCCCAAAATGCCGTTGGCTTCGGCTTCCTTTTGGGTCTTTTTAACGCTATCGGTCAGCTCGGCCGCCTGCGCAACGTGCTGCTCCTCGCTCCATTCGCCAAGCAAGATCAAATGCGCCTTTAGCCGGTTGACCGGATCGCCCAGCGGCCATTTGTCGAACTCTTTGGCCGCGCGATAGGCTTCGGGATCATCCGAGGTTGAATGCCCCTCTGCTCGGTACGTGAAATACTCAATGAAGGTCGGGCCATTATTCGTCCGCGCACGGTCCGCTGCCCAGCGCATCGCCGCATAAACCGCTAGCGGATCGTTGCCATCCACCCGCAATGACGCGATGCCATAACCAACGCCGCGCGCGGCAAAGGTCGTGCGTTCGCCGCCTGCTATCCCCGAAAAGGACGAGATCGCCCATTGGTTATTCACCACCTGCATAATGACCGGTGCGTTATAGACCGCCGCGAAAGTCATCGCCGCGTGGAAATCACCCTCGGCAGTCGAGCCCTCGCCGCACCACACCGCCGAAATCCGTGTATCGCCGCGCGACGCACTTGCCATCGCCCAGCCCACCGCTTGCGGATATTGCGTGGCCAAGTTGCCCGATACGCTGAAAAAACTATGACTGGGCGCCGAATACATGATCGGTAGCTGGCGCCCTTTCAGATGGTCCGACCGGTTCGAATAAATCTGGTTCATCATCTTCACCAGCGGATAGCCGCGCGTGATCAATATGCCTTGCTGGCGATAGCTGGGGAAGGTCATGTCATCGCTGGCCAGCGCCATGGTTGTCGCAACCGACGTCGCCTCTTCGCCCGTCGATTTCATGTAAAAGCTGGTTTTGCCCTGCCGTTGCGCCCGAAACATGCGGTCGTCAAAGGCGCGAACCATCATCATATTGCGCAACATCAGCCGCAGTTGATCGGCATTAAGGCCGGGGTTCCAGCTGCCCTTGGCCTGCCCATCATCATCAAGGACGCGGACAAGGCCATAAGCCAGGGCTTGCATATCGGCGGGAAGCGACGCCTCATCGGGCTTGGCGATCATATCGACCTGCGGCACCACCACATCGCTAAAGTCCGCCTCGTCACCGGGGCGGAACTTGGGTTCGGGTATGTGCAGCCGCAGTGGCCCTGAATTGGACTTTGTGTTTGTCATCGCTTCCTCTCCAGTCGGCCAAAGGCCAACGGCGAATCACATGTCAATGTTGTCCGCTTTTGTTATTTTA
>JBEBKE010000081.1:0-10973 GCA_040079555.1 Sphingorhabdus sp.
GGCAAGGGCAAGCGTTCGGCAAAACGATTGGTTGGTATCGGTTCCGCTGTGGTTGCGGTCGCCGCTGCCTGCGCCAGATGTGGTTTGTCACCATTGATCATATGGCCAAGCGCGGTGATCGCCACGCTGATCAATGCGGTGATTGCAAAATTATAGCCAAAGCGGAAAACGCCGCTGGATTGGGTGCCGAAAAACATTGCGCCAGCGCCCATGACGATCATCGTCAATGGCAACGCGATCAATATGCCGACTAACGGCACCTCTGCCCATGGCCATTTGCGCAGGCGGCCCCAGCGTTCGACAAGCTCGGTGACGCCAAGGCCCAACGTGGCGCCAGATATCATCAGGATTTGCCAATACACCATGCGAGGCGGCAATGGGATGAAATTGGTTTGCAACGGCGCGATGATCGCCATGACAACGCCGATCCCTATCGCCAGCAGATAGCTCCGCTTATGACGGCTGCCGAACCCTGCCTCTGCTGGCGTATGCGGCGCTGCCGCTGGCGCTTTTGTTGTCGCCGCTGGCGATACGTGAACGGCATTATCGGTCATTTGACGAAAGTTTCCCTGCCGTTTGCGTAAAGTGATTTGAGAGGGCGTGCGGTCGCTGTCATCTGGTGTTCATCCCTAGCAAATACCCAATAAGGAGCAAGCAACATGAACACCTTCAAATCAATCTTTACCGCCATCGCCATGACTGGCGTTACGTTTTCGGCAGCGGCTATTGCGCAGGATGATAGCGCAAATCTGGCATTAAGCTTTACAGGCATTGAAGAACAGCAAGGTGCCGTGATGGGCGTATTGTTCGACAGCGAAGACGCTTTTAACGGCAAAGGCGCACCGACGCGGATGATTATGGTTACCGCGGATAAGGCCGAAGTCGCAACGCAGTTGGCAGGGCTAAAGCCTGGGCGTTATGCGATCAAAACATTCCACGACATCGATGGCGACCACAAAATGGGGACTAATCCGTTTGGAATGCCGATTGAACCCTTTGCATTTTCCAACAACGCGGTCGGCAATATGGGCCCTGCAAAATGGGCAGATGCTGCATTTGAAATCAAAGCCGGCGACAACACTCACAGCATTGAAATCAAGTAAGCGAAAGACAAGGCCATGACCAAGTTAGACCGCCGCCAATTCCTTACCACCAGCCTGATCGCAGGTGCCGCTGTTATTACGCCAGACATGGCGCTGGCCGGGGCGACACCTCCGGGTTGGGCGCTGGGTGTAGCGGATGTTGAGGCCGATGTGCCGCTGGAAGCGTTACTGCTTGTTCAAGGGAAAGTGCCAGCGGGGCTTTCCACGACATTGTTCCGCAACGGCCCGGCAAAGTTCCGGCGCGGCGATAGCGCGGCGGGGCACTGGTTTGACGGCGACGGCCTGGTCCGGCGCTGGCATGTGCGCGATGGCAAAGCGACGCTGAATGCGCGTTTTGTGGACACGCCCAAACGCCGCCTCGAGACAAAGCTGAACGCGATGGTGCAGCCGGGGTTCGGTACAGCGCAGCGCCCCGGTTCGGTGGTCAACGGACCCGACGACACCAACGCCGCCAATACCGGCGTTCTGGTCAATGGTGGTCAGCTTTATGCTTTGTGGGAGGGTGGATCAGCGACCATGCTAGATGCTGAAACTCTCAGCACGCAAGGGCCAAAGGCATTCCGCCGCGATTTGAAACAAATGCCGTTTTCGGCCCACCCCCGCGTTGAACGCGACGGCACGGTTTGGAACTTTGGTGGCAACGGCAAAAGCACCTTCATTTGGAAATTGAATGCTGATGGCAGCCTGGCAAAGGCCGAAATGGTCGCGCTGGATCGCAAAAGTTATTTCCATGATTTCACGATGACGGCCCGGCATTTGATTATCGTGTTGCAGCCATGGGTGCAGGAGGAATTCAAACTTCCTATGTCGACCGGAATGCGTTGGAAACCAGAAATGGGAACGCAGGTGTTGGTCATCGACAAGGATGATTTCAGCAAACGCCGCGTTTTTGAACTGCCCGCATTCTCCTTCTTTCACCTTGCTGACGGTTGGGAAGAAACAGATGGCACTATCCGATTTGATGGCTGTTTAGAGGCGAACCCGACATTTGGCCAAACTGCCGCATCGGCCTTGATCCGCGGTGAACATATCAAAGCACCGACGCCAATGCTGACTCAGATTGTGCTCTATGCAAATGGCAAAGCCGAAATGAAATCAACGCGTACCGCTGCGGAATTTCCGTCAAGCGACCGGAGGGTGGCCGGGCAGGCGCGGCGCATTACCACGCATGTCACGGGATTTCGCGGCACGCCGTTTCCGCATGCGATCGCGCGTTGGGATTGGAGCAAGGGCCGCGATGATAAGCATGATTTTGGCAGCCACCAATTGGTCGAGGAATTCTTGTTCGTCGCATCCGGTGCTGGTGAAAGCGATGGCTGGTTGATCGGAACGACGCTGAACCTGAAAGCGCAAAAGACCGAGTTGCATCTGCTGAATGCTGCACGGCTTAGCGATGGCCCCGTTGCAACATGGCAGACGAGCCTAGCGCTGCCGCTGGGTTTCCACGGGACGGTTGCTTAGCGATCAGTCTTTCGCAAAATTCCGTACATTTTGACTGGAGCCGCGCGGCATGATCATCACTTCGCGGCCATTGGCGACGACGATCAAGTCATCCAGGCCGTGGATCGAAACGCGGATGCCGTCGGCGTGGATCAAATTGCCTGTAGCCGCATCAAGGCGCGCAATTCCGGTGACGGCGTTGGCGGCGGGGTCTTTGGCGTTCAGATCGTACAACGCATCCCAGCTGCCAACGTCGGACCAGCCCATGTTGACCGGAACGACAGCGACGCGTTCCGCCTTTTCCATGACAGCATAATCGATGCTGTCGGATGGGCAGGCGGCGAAGGCGTCGGCGTCTGGCGTGATGCGGTTGCCTTCGCGCGCGGCCGATGCCATCGCCTTTTGCGCCGCGGCAAGAACTGCGGGGGCATGGGCAGCGAGTGCGTCTAAATACACATCAGCGCGAAACAGAAATATCCCGCCATTCCAGCTATGGTTGCCTTCGGCTAGCATCGCCTCGGCGCGCGCAAGGTCGGGCTTTTCAACAAAGCGCGTGACCTTTTGCAACCCGCCGTCCAGCGCTTCGCCCATTTGGATATAACCATAGCCTGTCTCTGGTCCGTTAGGCGTGATGCCATAGGTGACCATCCAGCCAGCCTCCACCAATGGCAATGCCGCCTGCGTCGCGGCATGAAAGGCAGCGACATCGGTGATAACGTGATCGCTTGGCATAACCAGCAACACCGCTTTGGGGTCTGTTGCGGCAAGCGCGGCGAGGGCAATTGCAGGGGCAGTGTTGCGCGCGCATGGCTCCAACAGAATCAAGGCATCGCGATTGCCGCACTGCGCCTCGACCAAATCGGCATGCGCCGCGTTGGCAACGACAATTGGGGCGGCGAAGGCTTTAGCGTCGCTCACACGATCCAGCGTCAGTTGGAACATTGTCCGGTCATCGGTCAGCGCCAAGAATTGCTTCGGCCTGATGGGCGTCGATAACGGCCAAAGACGCGTTCCGCCGCCACCAGATAAAATCACCGGCACAATCGTCATGGTTCAAACTCCTTGGTCGCTTAGCTGTATTGCACGCAACCTATTGCGGCAAGGCGCGCGGCTGTGTTTCCTTACACACCAAAAACCTTAAATATCTCCAAAAATCAGCGTTCTGAACGCTAAGTGTAAAATTAATCGACACTTTACCTTTGGAGCGTACAACGCAGGCATGATCCGGCTTTTCAAGCATTACGTTCCCTATCCGGTGCTGTTTTTGGCGCTGGTGGATTTCTGCTTGTTGCTTGCAGCGGCCGAAACGGCATGGGTAATTCGCGCCAACCAGATTGGGATGGCGATCGATTATATCGGCAACCGCGTGTGGCCGTTGGTGACTTTTGCCTCAGCGGTGCAACTCGCGGCGATGGCTGTCGGGGTTTATAGTCAGGATTCGCTGCAATCGCTGCGCTTTGCGATAGCGCGCCTGCTTGTGGCGATTTCGCTTGGCGTGATCTTTATGGCTATCATGGCCTTTGCGTTGCCGGGAATGACACTGTGGCGATCAAACTCGCTCTACGCGATGGGGCTGGCGTTCGTCTATCTCGCGATGGCACGTGCTGTGCTCGGCAGCCTTGTCGGCGGCACCGCCTTTAAACGCCGCTTGCTGGTGCTCGGCGCTGGCAAACGCGCACAACGGATAAAGGATCTGGAGGCCAAGCCCGGTTCTGGTTTCGTAGTGGTCGGCTTTATTTCGATGGACCAATCCAAGCGGGTGATACCCGAGGCGATTGACCGCGATGCGATCTATAACCTTGCCAATTATGTCGAGAAACTGGCGACCAGCGAAGTGGTTTTGGCGCTGGAGGAACGGCGCAATGCGTTGCCGCTTCAGGATTTGCTGCGCATCAAAACAACCGGCGTACACGTCAACGAAATTTCCAGCTTTTTGGAACGTGAGACAGGGCGTGTTGACCTGGATAGCGTCAATCCCAGCTGGCTGATTTTCTCCGATGGTTTTTCGTCGGGCCGCAGGCTTTCTGGAATTGCCAAACGCCTATTCGACATCGTGGCGAGCGCAGCGCTGCTGACGCTGACGGCGCCGTTGATTTTATTGTTCGCAATCTTTGTAAAGCTGGAGAGCAAAGGCCCAGCCTTTTATCGGCAACAGCGGGTAGGGCTGTATGGTGTGCCGTTTGATGTGTTCAAGCTTCGTTCCATGCGGTCGGATGCAGAGGCAGAGGGCAAAGCCGTCTGGGCGTCAAAGGACGATCCGCGTGTGACGCGCATCGGCAAATTCATCCGCCTTGTCCGCATCGATGAACTGCCGCAGACATGGTGCGTGCTGAAAGGTCAGATGAGCTTTGTCGGCCCGCGTCCAGAGCGTCCCGAATTCGTCGCCGACCTTGAAACCAAAATGCCTTATTATGCCGAACGGCATATGGTGAAGCCGGGCATCACCGGCTGGGCGCAGGTGAATTATCCTTATGGCGCGTCGATTGACGATGCGCGGCACAAGCTGGAATATGATCTTTATTATGCCAAGAACTACACGCCATTTCTTGATCTGCTGATCTTGCTGCAAACATTCCGCGTGGTGCTCTGGCCCGACGGAGCACGTTAAGATGGACGGCTTTTTCGCGAGCATCGGATTTTGGGGGCATGGCGCGGTAGGTTTTCTGTATGCTGTCCTCGCCATTTGGTTGTTCCATCAATATGGCATGGGCAACCGTCAACGCACGTTCCTGATCGCGGCTCTGGCGACGACAGCGGCGTGGGGTATGACGATCTTTATGGTCGGCCCAGCTAGCTTTCCAGCGATGCTGGCGGAAACGATCCGCAACTGTGTCTGGCTAGGCTTTCTGTTCGCGTTGCACCGCAGTGTCGAAACACTGGATCAGCCGCGCACGATTACGATGACATATGGCGCATTGCTGCTGGTATTGTTGCTGCAACCCGCGTTTGATTTCGCCATTCTGTTTGCAAATGCGCAATCGGGTAGCGCGGCGGCAGTCGAACAATCGGCGCAATTGTTGCGGATGATCTTTGCGATTGGTGCCGTCGTTCTCGTCCATAATCTTTACACCGGCGCGGCGCCCGAGGCGCGCTGGGGCGTTAGCCTGCCGATGGCGGCACTTGCGGCGATGTGGATGTATGACCTGAACCTTTACACCATCGCCTATCTGAGTGAATCGCGCGCGCTGGAGCTATTGGCGATGCGCGGTCCGGGAATGGCGTTGCTGGCTCCGGTGTTTGTGCTGGCGTCGCGGCGTAATAGCAATTGGCGGCTAAAACTGTCGCGTTCGGTGACCTTTCGCTCCGTCTCGTTGATGGCGATTGGCGGCTATCTGTTTGGCATGGTCATGTTGACCACTGCGCTGCAAATGGTTGGCGGAACCTATGTACGCTTGGCACAGATCACCTTGGTTTTCACGATGTCGATTGTTGCCTTGATGTATTTGCCGTCGGGCAAGTTCCGCGCGTGGCTAAAAGTCGTCATTGCCAAAAACTTTTTTCAGCACCGCTATGATTACCGGTCCGAATGGATGCGTTTTGCCGACACGATTGGCTTTCCAACCGTCGATGCTGCGCCGTTTCATGAACGCGTCATCAAATCGCTAGCCGATATCTTTGAAAGTCCCGCCGGATTGTTGTTGATCCGCGATGAAGAAGATCGCCTTGTCGTGCAAGCGCGCTGGAACTGGCCAACCGCCAACGTTCCGACCTTCGCTGGTAATTCGCAGACTGTGCCGTTCTTTGAAAGCTCTGGCCACATACTGCTAATGGATGCGGTGCGCGATGGCACGGATGAACGATGCGACCCGCGTGCTGTTCCGCAATGGATGTATGATGAAAGCCGCGCTTGGGCTGTTGTGCCATTGGTTCATTTTGGCCGATTGACTGGCATTGCTGTGCTGGCCCGTCCGCCGATAAAACGCGAATTGGATTGGGAGGATCTCGACATGGTTCGCGTCGTTGGCCGCCAGCTCGCGAGCTATTTGGCCGAGGCAAGCAGCCAACAAGCGCTGACCGAAAACCGGCAATTTGAACAGTTCAACCGGCGTTTCGCCTTCGTGATGCACGACATCAAAAATCTGGTCAGCCAGCTATCGATCCTTTCGCGCAACGCCGAAAAACACGCCGCCAACCCAGAATTTCAGGCGGATATGGTGGAGACGATCAAATCGTCGGTCGATAAAATGAACGATCTGTTGAAACGATTGTCGCAACACAGCCAGACGCGCAATGCGCAAATCGAACCGCTGGATATTGAAAAAACGGTCCTGGCGGTCGTGCATAGCAAGCGGCTGATTTATCCAATCGAAACGGAACTTTCGCCGGATATGTATGCCCATGCCGATGCCGCGCGGATCGAAACGATCCTGAACCATCTGGTGCAAAATGCGATTGAGGCAACCTCTGACGGTTCGCCGGTGCGTATCAGCGCCAGTCGGCAAGGTAGCGAAATCGCCATCCGCGTATCCGACAATGGCTGCGGCATGACCGAAAGCTTTGTCGCTAACCAGCTGTTCAAGCCTTTTGAATCGACCAAAGAAGGCGGCTTTGGCATTGGAGCCTATGAGGCACGCGCCTTGGCGCAATCCATCGGCGGCAACCTGCGTGTCGATAGCCGGGTGGGTAAAGGGACGCGCATGACAGTGTTGCTACCTGTCGCAACACGTGAAGACATTGACGCAACATCCGGCAGCACCGGTTCATGGGAAAAGGCCGCCTGATATGAGCGAAACAAAACGAAAATTGCTGATCGTTGAGGATGACCAGGGATTGCAGCGCCAGTTGAAATGGTCCTATGAAGACTTTGAAGTTTTCTGTGCGTCCAATCGCAGCGAGGCCATTGCCCTTATCCGTGCAGAAGAACCTGATGTCGTGACACTCGACCTTGGCCTGCCGCCTGATCCCGATGGGACGACCGAGGGTTTTGCGACTTTGGACGAAATGCTGCGGTTGAAACCCGACACAAAGATCATCGTCGCTTCAGGCCATAATGCGAAGGAAAGCGCATTGCAGGCAATCGCTGCGGGAGCTTGGGATTTTTATCAAAAGCCGGTCGATATTGATGAGCTTCATCTGATCGTCAAACGCGCCTTTCACGTGCGCGATTTGGAAATGGCCAATCAGAAACTGCAGCAGCCCGATAGCAACGGCGAATTGCTATTCGGCAGCCTTGTGACAGCGTCACCCGAAATGTTGAAGGCCGCGCGCACGGTAGAGCGCGTCGCCAATACCAATGTGTCGGTGATGCTGTTGGGCGCAAGTGGCACCGGTAAGGAATTGATGGCGCGCGGGCTGCACGATGCGAGCGCGCGCAAGTCGAAACCGTTCGTGGCTATCAACTGCGGTGCGATCCCTGAAAACCTGCTCGAATCCGAATTATTCGGCCATGAAAAGGGGGCGTTCACCGGCGCAATCAAAACGACTGAGGGCAAGATCGAACTGGCGCATGGGGGGACTTTGTTCCTCGATGAGGTTGGCGATATCCCCATGCCGTTGCAGGTGAAGCTGCTGCGTTTTTTGCAAGAACGCGTGATCGAACGGATCGGCGGCCGCAAGACCATTCCGGTCGATGTCCGCATTGTGGCCGCAACGCATCAGAATTTGAACCAGATGATTTCGGACCAGACGTTCCGCGAGGATCTGTATTACCGGCTTGCTGAGGTCACGATCAATATCCCGAAATTATCGGAACGCAGCGGTGATGCGGTTTTACTCGCGAAACATTTTCTAGCGCGCTTTGCCCGCGAGATGAACCCGTCGATCAAAGGCTTTGCCGCAGCCGCGCTGACGGCAATCGATCAATGGGGCTGGCCGGGCAATGTCCGCGAGTTGGAAAACCGCGTTAAGCGCGCGGTGATTATGGCCGATACGAAGTTCATCACAGTCGATGATCTGCAATTCGACACGCCCGATGATGAAGACCGTTTGCTAAACCTGAAAGCCGCGCGTGAGGTGGCCGACCGCAAAGCGATTGGCCGAGCGATTGCGCGGACCGAGGGGAATATCTCGAACGCTGCAAAACTTCTCGGCATTAGCCGCCCGACGCTTTATGACTTGCTGAAACAATATGAAATGCATGTCTGATGGCGGCGTCTGCGCGGAAATTCAGTTCGGGTTATAGGCGACTCATCTGCGCCGCTTTGCTGGCTGGCGTGGCAACAGCATCGCCAGCCTATAAGCCCGACAGCGACGCAAAGGCCGCTTATGACCGTGCGATTGCATTTCGTGCGGCTTTGGATTACCGATCCGCGCGCGTAGAATTGATGAACGCCACGGCAGAGGATGGTCGCTGGGGGCAAGCGTTTGTCGCCCAAGCGGAAGTGGCGTTGGAGCTATTCGATGCCGTTGCTGCGCGCGCCGCACTTGATAAGGCGACGTCCTTGGGCGTTCCTGAAAGCCAGACCGCCCATCTTATGGGTCACACCCATTGGTTGCTCGGCGATCTGGAACAGGCCCGCGACCTGCTGCTCAGCAAATCTATCCCCGCCAAAAACCGGCCTTATGCGGACCGGATATTGGGCCGTGTTTACATTAGCATGGGCGATACAATAGCTGCCGAACAGGTGTTCAATCGCGCGTTAAAGCAATCGCCCAATGACAGCGAATTATGGACAGAAATTGCGCGATTCCGATTGGTTATCTCCAATCAGGGCGGCGCGATTGATGCGGCGGACCATGCGCTGAAGCTTAATCCCAATAACCTGCGCGCGCTGGAACTGCGTGGTCATCTGGTGCGGTCGCAATTCGGCGTGGTGGCAGCATTGCCTTGGTTTGAACGCGCGCTACAGGTCAGCCCAAATGACGTCCCTGTGCTTGAAGAATATGGCGCGACCTTGGGCGAGGCGGGCCGCTATGCCGATATGCTTGCACAAGCGCGAAAGATCATCTCGCTCGATAGCAACAATGCCCGCGCATTTTACATGCAATCCGTCATCGCTGCGCGGGCGGGCAATTATGATCTCGCCCGCCGCCTGATTCCGCGCATGGGCCGTAATTTTGGCGATCTGCCCGGGCCATTGATGCTGTCGGCGATTGCCGAGTTTGAGGCGGGTAATTGGAACATCGCAGTCGATCATTTTGAACGGCTGGTCGAGATGCAGCCTTCGAATATGAAGGCGCGCACTATGTTGGCGCGGGCGATGCACAAGGCTGGCGATCATCGCGATGCTTGGGATACCATCGCGCCGATTGTCGACCGGTCCGATGCCGATAACTACACCGTGATGCTGGGCGCGCGGATATTGGAAGCGCTGGACGAACGCAAAGCGGCGGCGGGTCGGCTGGACCGTGCAGTCTATCCCAATGTGGTGCCGTCCAAAGCATTGGCCGAAAGGCAGTCGCTGGCAGGCGCAGCGGCAGAAGCAGGACGCAACCCGCGCAACGCGAATGTTGTTATTCCCTATATCCGTTTGCTGCTGACCAATAACGATACAGCCACCGCGCGTGTGCAGGCGAACAGGTTGTTAGAGGGCAATGCTGGCGTGATTGCCGCGCAATTGGTTTCGGGCGACGTGGAAATGGCAGCGGGCAATGTCAGCGGTGCGATTGCCGCCTATGAACGATCCCGCAAAATCGCCTTTAATAGCCCAACGATGCTGCGCCTTGTCGCGGCGTATCGAAAGTCTGGGAACGACGCTGCTGCCAGTAAAACGATCGGCGACTTTTTGAACTTCAACCCCGATAGCCTGGCGGGCCAAAGACTATGGGCGTTTGATTTGCTGGATCGCGGGCAATGGGCAGCTGCGATTAATTGGCTTCAGCGCGCACGCGTGCGGCTGGGCTATAACGACGCTATTCTCAACGCCAATATCGCCCGGGCCTATGCCGGGGCAAAGAAATGGGACGATGCGGCGCGCGAGGCAAAGCTAGCCTATCGCGTTCATCCCGCCAATGTGATGACGACACAGGTGTACGGCAAGATCTTGCTGACATCGGGCAAAGACAAAAAAGGCGCGTATAACCTGCTGCGCAAAGCCAATAAGCTGGCACCCGATAACAAAGAGATTGCCAAAGATTACGCTGCGGCGCGAAAGGCGCTCGGCAAAGCCTAGGCTTTTTCTAGCAACTCTGCCGGATCAACCCCTGCGCGCAGCATTTGCGCCTTTACCACTGGCCAGACGTTTTTGATGAAATGATCATGCTCGGTGGAACGCAGCTTTGCCACCGCGCCGAGTGCGACAAACAGGCCGACGCCGCGCTTTACCTCGACAAGGCCGGTATCCTGAAACAGTTGATACGCCTTTGCCACGGTCAGCGGGTTCGCACCCTGTTGTGCGGCAAACGCGCGCACCGATGGCAGCATCTGGCCCTCGACAAATTCTCCATCAAGAATTGCCGCTGCGATAGTATCGCGTAATTTTAGATAGACGGGTTTGCTGTCATTTTTCATCACCACCTTACTGCCATAATACAGTAGCGCGCGTCAAGGCT
>JBEBKE010000082.1:0-10951 GCA_040079555.1 Sphingorhabdus sp.
CACATCCTGATCGACGAAGCGCAGGACACCAATGAAGCGCAATGGAAAATCGTAGAGGCATTGTCTGACGATTTTTATAGCGGTGCAGGCGCAGGCAATGAACGCGCGCGCACTGTGTTTGCCGTCGGTGATTTCAAACAGGCAATCTATGGCTTTCAAGGAACAGCCCCCGAAAAATATCGCGAGGCAGGGGAGCGCTTGGATGCCCGCATCGCTGAAGCCGGCGGGGAGCTGCACAAGCTGTCATTGTCGCAGTCGTTTCGATCAACGAAGCCGGTTCTGCGTTTCGCCAACGCTGTGCTTGATGAACTTGGATTTGAGAAATTGGGGTTAGAAGAACCCATTCCGCCGCATAATAGCGACAAGGCCGATTACGGCAGCATTGAATTGATGCGCCCCGTCACAGCAAAAATCGACGTTGCTGGCGACGACGATGCCGACGATGCCGAGGAGCAGTGGGTCACCAGCGAGAGGCTCGAACTGGCCGATCGGCTAGCGCGGCATGTCAAAAACCTGATCGACGCAAAGCCCGTTTTGGCGACGACGGGGCTTCCGCTGGAGCCCGGCGATGTCATGATCCTACTCCGCTCTCGCGGCGAGTTGGCAGCGTTGATCGTGGCGCGATTGCATGCGCTTGGTGTGCCGGTGGCGGGAATTGATCGCCTGAAAATCGTAGAGCCAATCGCGGTGCAGGACATGCTAGCGACGATCCGTTTTGCCTTACAACCGCAAGACGATCTTAGCCTCGCTTGCCTATTGGTCTCTCCGTTGATTGGGTGGTCGCAGGAACAATTGCTGCAGCATGGCTATCGCCCGAGTGGCGTTGGCCTTTGGCAACATTTACGCGCGCAGCCGGAAATCGGGGCTGATTTGGAACCGTTACGCAAAATTTTGGCCAGCGCTGATCTGACAACGCCGTACGCATTTTTGGAAAACATCCTGTCCGGAAAAATCGCCGGACGCCGCAAATTGCAGGCGCGTTTGGGCAGTGAGATATTGGTTCCTGTTGAGGAGCTGCTGAACCTCGCGATGCAATATCAGCAAGAAGGAGGCGCTTCGTTACAGGGCTTTCTCGAATGGTTTGAACGCGGTGGTAGCGAAATCAAACGCGAAGGTCTGGCGCAAAGCCGCGATGTCCGCGTAATGACGGTGCATGGCGCAAAGGGGCTGGAAGCGCCGGTTGTCATCCTCGCTGACATTGCCGCAGACCCCGAAAAAGCAGGCGACTGGAATCGCGGGATCGACATTCCGATGGACAGCGATAATCACTTGCCGTTGCTGCCAGTCAGCAAAAGCGAGCGTGGCGAACGACTTGAAGAAATTGCCGAAAAATCAAAGCAACGCGACCTGCAGGAACATTACCGCTTGCTGTATGTGGCGATGACGCGTGCGGCGGAACATCTGATCTTGGCAGGGTCGCTTGGCAAACGCTCCAAAGGCGAAACAGCGGAGTATAGCTGGTATAATGCGCTAGAGGCCGGGATGAAGACGCTTGGCTGTGATTGGGACTCTGACCCGCTTTGGGGTGCAACGATGCGCTATGCCGCCGATGGCGCGTTCAAGCGTGAAAAGCCAAAGGATGTTACGCCAGCCGCCGTCGATACTGTGCCGGGGTGGATGTATATAACGGCCCCTGCCGAAGAAGTTCCGCCTCGCCCGCTTGCTCCGTCCAATCTTGACGACGATCTTTACGGCGATGCTCCAGCGAGTACGGCATTGAAAAAGGCAGCAGTGCGCGGAAAGTTGCTGCACGCGGTGTTTGAACAATATGCGGGCGGCGATGTTGATCTGTTTCGGCAGGCCGCAATTGACTGGCTGGGCCGCAACAATCCTGATCTTGATTTTGATCATCGGGGCGCTGTTGATGAAGTGCTTGCGGTGACACAAAACCCAAATTGGGCCGAGCTATTTTCATCGGCGGCGCGCGCAGAGGTTCCTTTGGCGGCGTTGGTCGGGACGACAGTCATCACGGGCCGTGTCGACCGGTTGCTGATCGAGGATGATCGCGTGCGCCTTGTCGATTTCAAAACTGGACGGCATATTCCGCAAAGCGAGGGTGAAGTGACTGTACCGATTTTGCGGCAGATGGCGCATTATGTCGCGGCGCTGGAATCAATATTCGCACCCCGCAAAGTGGAGGCAGCTTTGCTTTATACAAACGGCCCATCGATGGTTTCGCTATCCGCAGAGGTGCTCGCGCCGCATAAGCCCGTGTGAATGTGCCCCAAGCAAATCTTTTGGCAAGGCCGCTTGCAACGCGCCGATGCGCCCCATACATTCACATCAACATTAAAGGAGAATTCCGATGGCAACGACTGCTGTAGGCGACGACAATTTTGGTACCGACGTACTGGGTTCGGACAAACCGGTTTTGGTCGATTTTTGGGCGGAATGGTGCGGCCCATGTAAGATGATTGGCCCTGCGCTGGAAGAAATCAGCGACGAATTGGGTGAGCAGGTAAGCATCGTTAAACTCAACATCGACGACCACCCCGATACGCCAACCAAATACGGTGTGCGCGGAATTCCAACGATGATCTTGTTCAAAAATGGTCAAGTCGTTGACACCAAAGTCGGCGCAGCGCCAAAGGCAGAACTGAAACGCTGGTTAGAAGCGGCGCTTTAACTCCGGTAATCGGCGTTGATCGAGATGTAACCATGGGTCAGGTCGCACGTCCACACGGTCGCGCGGCCCTGGCCTAGGCCGATATCGACGCCGATACGTATGTTTTGCCCTTTCAGATGGGCGGCTACTGGCGCTTCGTCATAGCTATCGACAGCGAGTCCGGCCTGCGCGACCCATTTGTCAGCGAAACGGATAGCGAGCTTGTCTCGGTCGGCGGGTTCGCCCGCTTTGCCTACGGCCATTACGACGCGGCCCCAATTGGCGTCTTCGCCCGCGATTGCTGTTTTCACTAAAGGCGAATTGGCGACAGCCATCCCGATCCGGTGCGCGCTTTCGTCGGACATAGCGCCGGTGACCTCAATCTCGATAAATTTCTGCGCGCCTTCACCGTCGCGAACAACAAGATGCGCGAGTTGCCCGCATACATCGTGCAACGCCGCCGCAAAGGCATCGGCCCCTGCGTCTGCGAATGAACGCAGCGGCGCATTGCCCGCTTTGCCGGTGGCGAACGCTAGGACTGTGTCCGATGTCGACGTATCGCTATCAACAGTGATGCAGTTGAATGTTTGTGTGTTTGATGCGGCCATCAGTTGTTGAAGGAAGGCCGCGTCCACAGCAGCGTCAGTAAATATATAGCCTAGCATCGTCGCCATATCGGGCGCGATCATCCCGCTGCCTTTGATGATGCCGACCAGTTCAACGCGCTTGCCATCGACAATCGCACTGGCGACTGCGCCTTTGGCAAAGGTGTCGGTTGTCCCGATGGTGTTGGCTGCATCTTCCCAACTGCACGGCTGCGCGTCGAAAACGGCGCGCACGCCAGCCTCGGCCTTATCCTTGGGCAATGGGACACCGATCACACCGGTGGAGGACACAAAAACTTCGTGCGCGGCACAGCCGAGGTGCGCCGAAACTTGATCGACAATCGCCATCACCGCCTCACGTCCGCGAAAGCCGGTAAAAGCATTGCTGTTCCCCGCATTGACGATCAACGCCCGCGCACTGCCGCCCTTCAAATGTTCCCGGCACAATTCGACCTCGGTAGAACAACACACGTTGCGCGTCGTGACGCCCGCGACTGCGGTTCCTTCCGCGAGTTCGACAAAGGTCAGGTCGCAACGATCCCATTCTTTGTACCTCGCACGTGCAATGCGAGGGGTAGCGCCTTCAATAACAGGAGCGTCAGGGAACGGGGCGGCGAGGGGGGAAGTTGCTGACAACGGAGAGTACTTTCGTTAGTTATGGAAGAAGCGGAATTATTGAGAGGAACTGCGCTTGTATTATCTAATGGTGCTCGCTGCAATCATTGCAGACCCGGCGACCGACGCTTATTCATCGGACGCTAAATCGGAACAGGCGGCGGATCAGCCGGAACTCCTCGCTCCGGATGAGCAAAAAGTTGTATCCTTGACGTTGCCACTGCCGACCGATGGCAGTAGCTTGCCGATACCAAAGGCCAATCCGGGAACGTGGATTGAAACCGATGACTATCCAGCCAATGCACTTAGCGAAAAGAGGAGTGGCAGAACGGGTTTCCGTGTCGACGTCAACAAATTGGGGCGGGTAACTAAATGTACAATCATCGTTTCAAGCGGCCACGATGATCTCGATCAGGCAGCCTGTGATTACGTTACCGACAGGGCAATTTTTGACCCTGCAACTGACAAAAAAGGGAGAGTAGTCGTTGGAGCCTATCAAAACTCAGTCACTTGGCGCATTCCAAGCGCTATCGATCTGCCGAAGGCCGGTCAGTCAACGATAGTCTTTGTTGTGGAGGCTGACGGCACGGTTTCTGATTGCAAGTTTGAGACAACGGTCGAGATGCCGGAAGGATTTGACGGTTGTGCCGAGCCACCGCAGTTCGAACCGCGGCGAAATGAGGCGGGGGAAGCGATAAGAGTGCGCGTTGTATCTTCTGACGTTACTAAGATATTCCGCATTAAGGCCGATCCAAAAAGCTCTAAGTAGTTGGCAGATTTCTAAGGTGGACGAAGCGTTTAACGATAACTATACGCCTGACAGTCTAACAGGATGATGCAATGCGTTTGCTGATTTATCTTCTCGCGCTGATGGGTGGCTTTTCTGCCGCTGATGCTGCGCGTGCAGAGGTCGCGCATTCGTCGAGCGTAGCGCAGGCGGCCGTTGCCGTTGCGGACGCAATGGTGGCGCAAGAGCAGCAGTATGTTTCTCGCCCTGCGTCGGTTTGGCCTAAGGATGTTGTGTTCGCGCCGCTTTACGTGGTTGCCACACCATCAAACGCGCAAACGCCGATCACACGCCGCGACGCTTCGCGGCAATAGGTTGCACCGGCGGCATCGCGCCGCTTTCGCGCACGGCGCGAACACACCTTATTTGAGCCATATCCGCAACGGACGGCTCGTAACTTACTTATTATCTTTAGGAATTTTCTATGCTCGGCTCCGTAGCCAAGGCCATTTTTGGCACATCGAACGATCGTTACGTCAAACAGGTGATGAAGGTCGTCGCCAAAATCAACGCGCTGGAGGATGACATGGCGGCGCTGTCCGACGAGGAGTTGACGGCGCAAACGCAGCGGTTTCGTGATCGGCTTGAGGCGGGTGAAACGCTGGACGATATTCTACCCGAAGCCTTTGCGACGGTGCGTGAAGCATCGGTCCGCACGCTAGGAATGCGCCATTTCGACGTTCAGATGGTCGGCGGGATTGTTCTGCATCGCGGTGAAATCGCCGAAATGCGTACCGGTGAGGGTAAGACCTTAGTTGCGACGCTCGCCACTTATCTGAACGCGATTGAGGGCAAAGGCGTCCATGTCGTTACCGTCAACGACTATCTGGCGTCGCGCGATTCCGAATGGATGGGGCGTATCCATACCTTTTTGGGTCTGACCATTGGCGTGATCGTTCCAAACTTGTCCGAGAGTGAACGCCGTGCGGCCTATGCGTGCGACATCACCTACGCGACCAATAATGAACTGGGCTTCGACTATCTGCGCGACAATATGAAAATGGAGCGCACACAGATGGTGCAGCGCGCTTTCAATTTCGCCGTGGTCGATGAAGTCGATTCGATTTTGGTCGATGAAGCGCGGACGCCGCTGATTATTTCCGGCCCGACCGACGACCGGTCCGAACTGTATCAGCAGGTGCAACTGATCGTCGTGCAATTGGATGCTGACGATTATGAGGCGGACGAAAAAAGCCGCAATGTTACGTTGACCGAAGACGGCACCGAAAAGGCCGAGCGGCTGTTGGAGAATGCAGGATTGCTGCAAGGCAGCAACCTGTATGATGCAGAGAATACGATGGTTGTCCACCATCTCGATCAGGCGCTGAAAGCCAATGTCATGTTCAAACGTGACACCGATTACATCGTCAAAGACGAAAAGATCATCATCATCGACGAGTTTACCGGGCGTATGATGGACGGACGCCGTTGGTCGAACGGGCTGCACCAAGCGGTCGAGGCCAAAGAAGGTGTGCGGATTGAACCAGAAAACCAGACGCTGGCCACGATCACCTTCCAAAATTATTTCCGCATGTACCCCAAAATTTCGGGGATGACTGGTACCGCCGCAACCGAGGCTGGTGAATTCCACGAAATCTATAAGCTGAATGTCGTTGAAATTCCGACGAACCTGCCGGTGCAGCGGATCGACGAAAGTGATGAGTTTTACAAAAACACCGCCGATAAATTCGCGGCGATTGCCCGAACAATTAAAGAGGCCAATGAACGCGGACAGCCTGTTCTGGTGGGTACCGTCTCGATTGAAAAATCGGAACTGCTGTCTGAATATCTGAACAAAGACGGCGTCGAGCATAGCGTTCTAAACGCACGCTTCCACGAACAAGAAGCTCGCATTGTGGCACAGGCAGGCCGTCTGGGCACCGTCACCATCGCCACCAACATGGCGGGGCGCGGCACTGACATTCAGCTTGGCGGCAACCTCGATTTCCGCATTGACGATGAATTGAGCGATATGGAAGCTGGCGCAGCCAAAGATGCAGCGATTGAGCGGATTAAAGAAGAAATCGCCGCAGAAAAGGATCGCGTACGCGAAGCGGGGGGGCTGTTCGTTCTTGCGACCGAACGTCACGAAAGCCGCCGTATCGATAACCAGCTACGCGGTCGTTCGGGCCGTCAGGGTGATCCAGGCCTGTCGCGTTTCTACCTTTGCCTAGAGGATGATTTGCTGCGCATCTTTGGTTCGGAAACCCTGTTCGCGCGGATGATGAACAACAGCCTAGAAGATGGGGAAGCGATTGGCGGCAAATGGCTAAGTCGCGCCATTGAAACCGCGCAGAAAAAGGTTGAGGCGCGCAACTATGATATCCGCAAACAGCTAGTCGAATATGACAATGTCATGAATGACCAGCGCAAAGTTATCTATGAGCAGCGCAGTGACATCATGGACGCAGAGGCTGTTGATGACGTGTTGGACGATATGTTCCTTGAAACCGTCAACACAATCGTTGCTGATCATTGTCCGCCCGATACCTATCCTGAACAGTGGAATGTCGATGGATTGAAAACTGACGTTGCGGATATTCTGGGGCTTCAACCCGATATCGATGGTTGGATGCAAGAAGAGGCGATGGAGCCCGAAGTCGTGGAGACGCGGCTATCCGAAATGGCGACGGCAAAGCTTGCCGCTAAGCGCGATGCCGCCGATCCCGCCATTTTCCGCCAGATCGAAAAACAGATTTTGCTGCAAACGCTTGACCATCATTGGAAAGAGCATTTGTCGACATTGGATGCTCTGCGTCAGGTTATTTATCTGCGTGCCTATGCGCAGAAAAACCCGATCAACGAATATAAGCAGGAAAGCTTTGGCCTGTTTGAACGCATGTTGGCGGCGATCCGTGAAGGCGTGACCAAAACGGTCGCGACCAATGAATTCCGCATCGAGCATGAGCAACCAGAAGGTCTGCCCGAACTGCCAGACTTTTTGACGCAGCATTTTGACCCGTTCACTGGCGAAGATGATAGCGACGATATTGATGCTGGGACATCAGGTCTGGTCACGACCACGATCCCGCAGCGTCAAGTTGCGACCAATCCGGCGGAGGGTAATCCCTGGGCAAACGATCCGGATATTCGCCGCAATGATGCGTGTCCCTGTGGTTCAGGACAGAAGTACAAGCACTGCCACGGCGCGTTTTGACCTAGCGCATTTCAGAAAAACCGTTAGCCCTGAGCTTGTCGAAGGGCGTCCCTAAGTTTCAACCGTCGTGTGTAGCTGTGGGACGTGCTTCGACAAGCTCAGCACTAACGGTTTTTGGAAGCGGGGTGAGTTAGGTTGTGTCTTCCTTAGCTGCGCTCTTTTTGCTCGTTGCAATGGTTTACGCGTCGGTCGGTTTTGGCGGTGGATCGACTTACACCGCGTTGCTGGGCCTGTGGGATGTTGACTTCAAACTCATCCCCGTCATTTCGCTAGTCTGCAATATCATTGTTGTCAGCGGTGGCGTTTGGCGGTTTCAACGGGCGGGGTTGATCGACTGGCGAGGGGTGTGGCCGTTGCTTGCGGTTTCGATGCCTTGTGCCTTTGTGGGCGGGTTGGTTCCGCTTAAAGAATCTTTGTTCCTGCTGATCCTCGGCGGAGCATTGCTGGCTTCCTGTGCGGCGCTGCTCGTGCAACCTACAAATTGGCAGCCACGCAAATTGCCAAAACCTGTCATGCTCGGCGTGTCGGCAGCCATAGGTCTGCTTGCCGGACTGTCCGGCATAGGCGGTGGTATTTTTATGGCGCCGGTGCTTCACCTGATTCGCTGGTCCGATGCGCGACGGATCGCGGCTATTGCCTCAGTGTACATTCTGGCGAATTCGATTGCAGGGTTAAGCGGACAATTCCTGAAATCCGGCGTTGTCACATTCGCGAGCGTTGCGGGCGATTACTGGCCGATGATGCTGGCAGTCTTTGTTGGCGGACATATCGGCGGAACATTGGGCATCCGCATTTTCAGCCCGACGCTTCTAAAGGCTATCACCGCCATTTTGGTCGGCTATGTCGCCCTCCGCCTAATCGTCCAAAGCCAAAGTCTTCAGTAAGAAAAAATGGCTCCCCGGGAGGGATTCGAACCCCCGACCAATTGATTAACAGTCAACTGCTCTACCACTGAGCTACCAGGGAACAGCCCAGCCCAAAAACGTTATCGGGCCGAGCGAGACGCGCCTATGACGCGGGTCGAAACAAAATGCAAGAGGGTCAGGTAACAAATTGTTCCATCGCGATGCGGTCGTCCAGCGCGTGCTCCGGATCGAACAGCAAGGTCAGCGCGCGGTTGCGATCAAGCGACACTTCGACGCTGAGGATATCGCGGATTTCGCGTTGATCAGCAACCGCGCTGACCGGACGTTTGCTGGATTCCAATATGTTCAGCTTGACGCGGTAGCGGTCGGGAAGAATTGCCCCTTTCCATCGGCGCGGGCGAAACGGACTGATTGGCGTTAATGCTAGCAAAGCAGAATCGAGCGGCAGTATCGGGCCGTTGGCCGACAAATTATAGGCGGTGGAACCAGCGGGTGTGGCCACAAGCACTCCATCGCAAATCAGTTCATCCATGACGATGCGGTCGTTGACCCAAATTTCGATCTTTGCCGCCTGACGCGTTTCGCGCAGTAACGACACTTCGTTGATTGCGGGGAGGGTGAATTTCTGCCCGCCAGACGTCTCAATGGTTGCCACCAGCGGCGTCACAGAAAAACTCTTGGCCCGTTCCAACCGGTCGATCAGCCCCTCCGGCTGCCAATTGTTCATTAAAAAGCCGATGGTGCCAAGGTTCATTCCATAAGCCGGAAGCGTCCGCCGGTCCTCGAGCAAGCAGTGCAGTAGCTGCAGCAGAAAGCCATCGCCGCCCAACGCGATCACCGCATCTGCCTCGTCTAGCCCGACAAATTCATGCCGTTCGCGCAACAGCTTTTCCGCATCGCGAGCAGGGTCGCCTGGGGCTGCTAGCAGTGCAAGGCGGGGAAACCGGCTCATCCGCCGGTCGCATTCATATGGCGGTTGAGGCGCAAGCTGCTGTCCGCCATCTGGTTTTCAAAATCATGCCGTTCGGGCTTTAACCGTAACGCTTGTTGCAGCAGCCGGTCGACGCCAGCTGTACCATCATCCCGGATCGCTGCGCGCAAATCGACATGGAGGTCGGAACCCAGACACATATAGATTTTTCCATCGGTGGTTAAGCGCAACCGGTTGCAGTCATCGCAGAAATTGCGGCTCATCGGTGTGATTAGGCCAAGGCGCAGGCCCAGCGGTTCAACTTGCCAATAGCGGGCAGGACCAGACGTCCGATGCTCCAAAGGAATAAAGCTATATCGTTCGCGTAACTCGGCGATAAACTGTTCAAGAGGAATAAAATCCTGATTACGATTGGCGATGCCATCACCCAAGGGCATTGTTTCTATCAACGCGAGATCATGGCCATGTGTGGCGCAATACTCGGCCATCGGCAAAAGATCGTCTTGGTTGACGCCGTTCATCGCAACCATATTAATCCTGACAGCGATGCCTGCGCGCGTTGCTGCTTCGATTCCTTCTAATACCGTCGCCAGCGTTCCGCCGCGCGTGATTTGTGCGAAACGATCTGCATTCAGACTATCGAGACTAACGTTGATCCGTCGCACATTCGCGGCGGTAAGGGCATCGACATTTTTGGCCAACAGGCTGCCATTTGTTGTCAGCGTCAGCTCATTCAATCGGCCAGTCGCAACGTGTTTGCCGAGTTGATGCAGCAAAACACCGATGTCGCGGCGCACCAATGGCTCACCACCGGTCAACCTGATACGTTTGATGCCATGGTCGATGAATCGGTCAGCGATGAGTGACAGCTCGGTATAATCAAGCAACGCGCTATGCGGCAAAAACCTCTGATTTTCAGGCATGCAATAATGGCACCGAAAATTACACCGGTCAGTGACCGAGATCCGTAAATAATCGATCTTTCGTCCGAAGGCGTCGAGCATCATTACGTCCTATCGGCGCATCATCATGCTGGCAATGGTTGCGAAACACTTTGTGGCTATTACAGCGTCGGTATGACAACGACCGAATCTGGAAAGCGCACGAAGCCGCTGCGTATGGCGCGTTCGCGCGATGCGCGCGAGTGGTTGGCGTCGTACAACCATGCGACGCATGGACCGGTGACTTTGTTCCTGATTGGTATCCGCGATTTAAAGCAGATAAACGAACGCCACGGGCGTGGAGCTGGCGATGCGGCAATCCGGCAGGTTGGACACAGGATTACCCAGTTCGCTGCGCAACAAACGCCTCCAGCCGAAATTGTGGCGCGATTGCCGGGACGCGAATTCCTACTGATTTTGAACGGCGACCGTTCCGAAAAACAG